>JAAUSQ010000210.1 GCA_012033195.1 Chloroflexaceae bacterium | reverse complement strand
AGTCAGCGGGCTGGCGCTGGCTGGCTGGCTGGTGCTGGTGCTGCTGCTGTGGCGGCAGCGTGTGCCGCGTCAGACAATGCCGACCCGGATATGCAACCAACCATTCTGCCGCCAGCAATGCTTGCTCAACAGCTTGCACCGCTGGCCCTGCTTGCCGATCCGCTGCCACTGTTGCAGGGGCTATGGCGCGGGCTGCTGCGTGTGAGCCGTGCCGCACAGACGGTGATGGGCCTGTTTGAGCAGCGCTTTTATCTGGCGGGGGTGATGCTTGCACTGATCAGCCTGTTATTACTGATGGCTCAGGGGTAATCAAGCTATGATACAGAGTGTCCATCTATTGCTCTTTATAATGGCGCTCAGTTCGGGCATCGTGTTGCTGCTCCGCGACTGGCGCATTACCGTATCGGCGCTACTGGTGAACTATATTATTGTAGCTATCTTTGTGGCACAGCAGCAGCTTTTTGTGCCCAATCTGCTGATAGCTCGCAGCATCGGCACAATTGTGATCATCAAACTGGTGACGGGTATTGCCGCAACACTCATTCTGGCAGCTCACCGCGCTCACCTTCTCGAAAGAGTATGGCCTGGAAGACCTGGACGAGTTTGGCCTATCGGAATTGCGCCGTGCTGCGCGGGCCGCCCAACGCCAGAAGACGCTGCACCGCCCGCTCGGTGACTATACGCTGCCCTTCTGGGCGCTGGCACTGGTGCTGCTGGTTAGCCTCACGCTGCCACGCATCTACCCGATTGCCTCGTCAACGCTGGTTGACTTCGCGTGGTACTGGCTCGGCCTGACGGGTATCTTCACCCTAGTCACCGCCACCGATATGCTCAAGGTGGGGCTGGGGTTGCTGCTTACCGTCAACAGTATGGATCTGCTCTATACTGCCGTTATCAGCACGCCACAGGGCAGCGGCGTGGGGATTGTGCCGCTCGGTCTGCTCAGTCTGGTCACTATCCTGCTAGCGCTGGCAGTTGCCTACCTGAGTGGCCTGTTGTATGGTCGCCTGAAGACGCTCGAACTGAGCGCTCTGTATCAGCACTACCGCTAGGGAGCGTATGCTTTATCTGCTGACTATCCTGTTTCCGGTTTCGCTTGCGGCAATGTGTTATGTGCTGCGGCAGCGCTCGGCGCTGATTATCCTGCTGGCGCTATGTGGCCTGCTGGCCCAGGTCGTGCTGGTGACGGGTATTCCGCTTGAGTCGCCGGTGCGTCTGCTCGGTGTGACACTCGACCTCAACCCGCTCACACAGCTTTTCCTGATTATCTTCTTGATTGTGCTGGCGTTGGCCTTTATTGCAGCCTGGAACCTGCCGCACGGCGAAAACTATGTGCCTGTAGCGCTGCTGCTCGTCTCGCTGGTCAGTACCATTCTGCTGCTGCAAGACCCGTTTATTGTGTCGCTGCTGCTGGTGAGTGCAAGCCTCGCGGCAGTGCTGGCACTGGTAGACCTGCCGACGGGCGCGGGTCGCCTCCTGACAACACGCGTGCTGGCAACCGCCCTGAAGTATCTCACTATGATGATCCTGGCGGGTGTACTGACCTACCTGAGCTATGTGCTGGTGGATGTGTACCGCCCTGGCGAAGCGCCCGGACGCATTCCGCTAGCGCGGTTTATACTGGCGCTGCTGACGGTAGGCTTTGCGCTGCGGCTGGCGCTGATACCCTTTCATACCTGGCTGCCCGATATGGTGGAGGACGCGGCCCCGCTGGTGTCGGCGCTGGTGCTGACGGTGATCAACACCACGAGCCTGCTGGTGCTGGTACTGACGTTTCAGCGCTTCCCGATTCTGCTGGTCGAAAATGAAACTGGGTTGGTTTTTCTCCGCATTGGGGCGATCCTCACTGTCTTATTTGGCGGGTTGCTGGCGCTGACGCAGACGGATATGCGGCGCACCCTAGGCTACCTGTTGATTTATGGCAGCGGTATGGTATTCTATGGGTTAGTATCTGCATCACCCCTGGGTCTGACTGGTGCATTGTTTGAGGCGCTCAACCAGGTGCTGGCGATTACGCTGATCTTTATCAGTCTGGCACTGGTCGAACGCCCCGATGGACGACCGCCCCTTCCGGATGGGCAGCCGCGCCGCGACCTGCTGCGGCGTTGGCCGGTCGGGAGCCTGGGGCTGATTGGGGGTGGGTTGGGCGCTGCTGGGGGTGCCAGCCCTTTAATCGGCTTTGCGAGCAAGTTGCTGCTCTACCAGACGGCAGCCAATCAAGGCTGGTTCGAATTGCTGCTGCTGCTGCTCGCAACGCTGCTGGCCGGGTTGGGCTTGCTGCGGCTGTTGCGCGACCGCTTCCTGGGCGCTGGCGAGGGCGAAAGTACTGCCGAGCCGTTGCTGCTGGGCGAAACCGAAGCCGACCGCCCGACGGCCCGCCGCCTGGAACAGGAACCACGCAGTACAGCACTGGTGGCACTCTTGTTATTCATTGCATGTCTGGGCATTGGTATCTATCCGCAACCGATCCTGAACCTGATCGGTGAGGTGATACGCGGCCTGACATTTGTACGTATATTATAAACATACCAACTATGATCAAACTTTACAAAATAAATACTGGCTCGTGCGGTGGCTGCGATATCGAAATTGCCCTGGCAGTCGCGCAAGCCACCGACCTGGCATGGGCTGCCACCCCCTACGATGCCGACGCGCTGCTGCTGACTGGCCCGATTACGGCGGGCAGCCGCAATGCGGTGCTGGCCCTGGTCGGGGGGGCACCACTACCGCCAGTGCTGGCTATCGGGCGCTGTGCGCTGGATGGGCACCCGTTCGGGAAGGGTGGGGTGCAGCAGATCCCGATGCTGGCAGTGCAGGTACGCCTCGATGGGTGCCCGCCCGACCCGGCAGCGATTGCCCACACCATCCGCGACGCCCTAGGTGTGCCACAGCCGCACCCAACCGAAGATAGGTAATCCTCCGTGAATGATCGCTCCGAACAATCATCGGCAACGCCCCGGCAAGCGTTCTGGCTGGTTGTCCTGCTCATCAGCCTGATTGGTGGTGCAAGTGCGGGTGCTGCCGCGTGGTATGTGGGTATTGTGCTGCCACGTGCCCTGCTGATTGGCGGCGTGGTGGCGGCGGGCATTGCGATCTTTACTGCCCCGTTCTGGCGGTTGCTCCAGACCACCGCACGTGGCGAAGGCCGCAGCGGTATTACCAAACCGGGCACCGTGCGCCCCAAATCGATGCATACCACGTTAGCAAGCATTGGCGCGGCACTGGTTGGCGCGGCACTCGGTGGAGCACTGGCGGCGGTTGGGTTGTTGCTGCTGGGCCTCAGTATCGCCGTCAGTTCAGTATCAGGTCTGCTCACGTTTATGTATGTGAGCCTGTTCGAGCTGATGCTGGCACTGTTTCGCTGGCGTGCGGCGTACCCATTTCTAAAAAATATGATGATTGGTCTGTGGGTGGGCGTGCTCCTTATTAGCAGCCTGTTGGCAGTTACCTCTTTTGTGATGAATACAACCGAAATGGAACGGGCCACTCACTGGCCGGTCAACTGGGTGCTGGTACAATTAATCAGTATCACAACTGGAATTGTGGTGGCCCGCGAAACAGACCGACTGTTGCGTACGCCACCGACAAAATAAAGGATGTCCCTGGCTCGTCAGGAAAAACAAATGTCGATGTTGCTTCAATATAGTATTGCACTGGTTTTGTACCCTGGTCTGCTGCTGGTACTGGCGCTTGGAGCGCTGTATGCGACCCTGTTGCATGGGCAGGGGTGGGTGCAGCAACTCGCCCCACTCAGGCCACGCCTGCTACAACCCGCGTGGTGGCGGGCCGAATATCTGCTGTATGCTGCGAGTGTCGTGCTAGCAGCGCTGGGGTTGGCGTTGTTGCCGTGGCCGTGGCACCCGGCAGCGCCCGATGTGGTAGCATGGGTGTGGGCGTGGGCCGCATTCGAGGCGGCCTTTCTGGTGCCGCTGCTGCCCGCACTGGCGAGCACGTATGCACCGCTGGCCCGCGCTGCCATCCGCGCAGCACAGATTGGGGTGCTCGGACGTGCGCTGCTGTGGCTGGCGCTCCTGGTGGGGTTATTGCTGTATACCAACTGGCAACCTGTCACGGCCAATGCCTTTTCACCGCTGGCCGTCCATATGCTGGCGCTGATTGCCGCCCTGTTTGCCTTTCCTGCCGCTATCGGGGCCGGGGCGTTTGCCGCCGAAACGAGTATTACTCCTGGTAGCGTGGCGCACGGCCTCGACCGCTATGCAACGGCACTGGCACAGGGCAGTGCTACGCTGCGTCACGCGGCACTGCTGGCTGCCACCCTCACGGCAGTGCTGCCACTTGGTGTACTTCCTGCGGCGGTAGGTGTAGCACTCTTGATTCTATCGTTTGGGGGGGCGGTATGGGTGCTGCGCTGGTGGCAGGTGCGGGCCATCCGGCTGACACTTCCGGCAGCCCTACAAACCTGCTGGTGGCGGGCGTTGCCACCCGGCGCGGCGGCGCTGCTCTATCTGGCATTGTCTGGACAATTCTAAGCTATGTATGTAATAGAAATTGAACGACTGCATAAACAGTATGGATCACTGGATGTGCTCCGCGATATCAACCTGACGGTGCGCCCCGGCGAAGCCTACGGGTTGATCGGGCAACCGGGTGCAGGTAAATCAACCCTGATCCATCTGTTCCTTGGCTTCTTGCAGCCTGACCAGGGGCGGGTGCGCCTGTTTGGAATCCCCCAACCTGGAAATTGCCCGTCAGCGGGTGGGCTATATGATCGAACGCAGCGGCTACCATCTGCGGTATCAGGCCGATGAATATCTGCGGTTTATGGGCCGCTTCAGCGATATGCCGGGGCGCGTGCTCAAGCGGCGCGTTGAAGAAGTGTTGCAGCAGGTGGGCCTGACCGTTGTTGCCGACCAGCCATTGACAACTTTTTCCAAAGGGATGCTGCAACGGCTGGGGCTGGCACAGGCGCTGCTGACACGGCCCGACCTGCTGTTGATTGACGATGCACTGAGCGTGCTCGACGAAACCGAACAGCGCGAGTTTATCGATATCCTGGCAGGGGTGCGGGCACAGGGCTGCACCATTTTTATCTGTGGCTACTATGTGCAGAGCCTGCTGCATCTCTGCGACCGCATCGGCGTGCTCTCGACCGGGCGGATTGTTGCCGAAACAACCGGGCAGCAACTCCGCACGCAGTCGAGCAATATCAAGATTGATGTAGACCAGCTTTCGCCCACCCTGCGCCAGCAACTCACCGGCATCGCCCCAGCAGTCACCTGCGATGGGCACGCGATCACGCTGCGGCCCAACTCGCGCCACCTGCAAGCGGTGGTGCTGCGGGCGCTGCTGGATGCCGGCGTGACGGTGCAGGCGTTGCGCTCGCTCGAAAATCCGCTCGAACGCTTCTATATCGAGGCGCTGCGGCAGGTGCGTCAGATAGAGCCGCCCGTGGTGGTGCAGCCACTCTCAGAAACAAGGTCTCTGCCCCGGCCTGATGCAAACGCACCTCCTAGCGTTGCCCTGCCGACGTACCCAGACTCACCGTTTGCATATCCCGACGATGAGCCACCGCTGCCGACGCTCCCTGCGCATGACGAGACCTATGCCGCACCGCAGCATCGCAACAACGACGACCCGCTCCTCAATCGGCTCCTGTCACATCGCACGGCATCCGAGCACGAAAGAACCTCCAATGATGAATCGGGACAACGAACCTATCCGCAGCAGTAGCGCCGCCGATAACGATATCGGGCGGGCAATTGCGCGTACCATCACCCTGATCGGTTTTATCTTGTTAGAATATATTCGTTCGGGGCGCATCTGGATTGAGATTGGTGCAATGCTGGCCTGCTACATTGCCCTGCTGCGTGGCGAGCCAGTGATCGGTGTTGAGCCAGAGCACTTTTTCCTGACCAGTGGCCTGTTTTTGCTTGGCCTGACGATCTATACCGTCTCCACCGTGGTTAGCCTGGGCGACCGTATTCAAGGCTATCTGATCCTGTCGCGGCGGGTGGGGCGTGTCGGCTACCTGCTTGGCCTGTACGGGAGTGCAATTGTCATCCTGGTGACAATGTACATCACGCTTGCGCTGATCACCTCCCTGTTCAGTGGCATCGCCGGGCTGGGGCTGAATGGCTGGGTGCTTGGCACGCTGCCGCTGCTGCTCAATGTCGGGTTGCTGGCGGCGCTGCTGCTGATGCTCTCGCCGCTGGTCTTTGCAACAGGGTGGCGCTTGCTGGTGCTCTTCCTGATAGCACTAGCCTTTTCGAGCAATTTCCTCGGCAGCGCCACCGTCGAAACCCTCAACCCGACAATCCAGAGCCTGCTGCGGGGCGTCCAGACCATTCTAAGCTGGCCGCTGGTGCCCGCCTTCAGTGGCTTTGCGCTCTCGCTCTCGCGTGACGTACAGCGGCAGTGCGCCGGTCATCCTGGTGGCCCAGGTATCGCTGCTGGTCGCACTGCTCTCGCTGGCGATCTATGCGTTTTCCCACCGTGAACTGATGCTCAGTACCGAAGGGTAGCCGGGTGCGGCAGCGCAAAACCGAGGCGATGGGCGGGGCAAGTGGCAATAGGTGAGAGGGGGACCATGCGGTGATAACCACCCACGCACGCCGTACCGATATGCTGGCTCTGTTGGTGGCAGCACTGGCCGCCTACGCCGTGCAACGGCTGGCGTGGCCGCTCGCACCGGGGCGCGACTTCCTCAACTACCTTACCTACTACCTGCAGCTTGGCGACCCGCAGCCGACGCGCCACCTGCTGATGCTATTTCGTACGCCCATCACAGGCATCGTCATAGGTGGCTTGCTTGATATGGGCGGGGCGCTGCTGCTTGAAGCAGTGATGGCACTGTGTTATAGCTTTGTGATCGTCGCCACCTACCTGGCGGGCGCACACTGGAGCCGCGCTGCTGGTATCCTCGCGGCAGGTCTGCTGGTGCTCTACCCACCCTATAGTAGCATCTTTCATTTTGTCGCAACCGAGGCGCTCTTTTCCACCTTCCTGATCGGCTGGCTGCTCTTCACCGTCGCCACGCTCCGCACGCCGCGCCTGTGGCACTTTGCGCTGCACGGCGGCTTCATTGCGCTGCTGGTACTTACCCGTCCCTCCGGCCAGATGTTGCTTGGCTTTGTGCTGTTCCCGCTGCTGCTGCCTGGTCTAGTGTGGTGGCGGCGCAGTGTGGCGGCGCTGCTGGTGCTGGGCGTCGCGCAGGCGGTGCTGTTCGGCTGGGCCAGTTACAACAGCATTCGCTACGATGATTTTACCGTCTCACGTGGTTCGGCGGCGGTGGTGCCGCTGTATCGTGCTTTTGTGGTAGATAGGATTGTACAGCCTTCCAATGGGCCAGCCACCGCCGAACTTGCGCGGCTGGTGGAGCAGGAATTGCTGATCCAGGAACCATACACAACCTATAATATTGACCTCGAAACATTTTTCAGTTCGGGCAGTACGCTGATGTGGGCCGCACCTCGTCAGCCTGTCCGACCGGGTGTGGGGCTGGGAGAGCGACTACGCCCAGCTCCGCGAGGTGGGTATTGAGGCGGTGCAGGCGCATCTGCCGTTTTATCTGGAAGAGACATTCTGGCGCTCGCTGGAACTGTTTGCCGTCCACAACCTGCCGCCCTTGGTGCGGGTCACCGAGCCGCCTGCACCCGTCTATGATGAGCAGGGGCGACGGCAGGCGCGGGATGGGCAACCTATTCCATACAGCTATGTATACTGGCACAACTCGCGGCCCAACGACCGCCCCGCGATGACTATCGCCGAAGATCTGGTGCTGCGGGCACGGCTTGCGGCAATGTTTCCCGAACTGCCGCAGGAGAACGGCAAGGCGCGGGTGTATCGGCTGCTGCAATTGCTCACCCGCACCCACCCGCCGATGCTGGCCTATATAGTGCTGGGTGTGGCGGGGGCGCTGCTGGTGCGCTTCCGCGACTGGCTGCCGCTGTCGTTTTTTGCGGCGGTGTGTCTGGCAGTGCCGCTGATTGGCTGGCTCGGTGCGGCTCCCGTGCCAGAGCATGCCATTCCGATCTATCCGGTACTGTTACTGTTCGGGGTCCTGGGTGGCTTGCACCTGGCGTATCGGACGCTCGGCAAGCGCTACAGCGCAGATTAGCCCCCGCCACGTGCCGATTGCCTGCGGTAGAGTTGACGAATACCCTGGAAGAACCTATCATTCGAGGCGATACGTTCTTGTTTGTCTGCTCCACGGAGGATAGTATGCCACAGCCACCGCATGTTTCCTGGCAGCGTCTGTTGCCAGTGTTTTTCTTACTTACCAGCCTAATCGGGTGTGCCGCCGTGCCACCGATGGCACCGCCTGCCGTGCCCACCGCCGCACTTGTTGCGCTGCCAACCGAGCCACCAACCCCAACGCTCGTGACACTTGATGAGACGGTACGTCTGCAACATAGCGGCGTCAGTCTGGCCTACCCATCAGGCTGGCAGACCCGCGAGCTTTCCAACACGCTCACGCTTGCGCCGCGCCTTGAATCGCTGGAAAGCTCCGCGCCGGGAGATGACCTTGTGATCCTGGTGGACACCGTG
>JAAUSQ010000209.1 GCA_012033195.1 Chloroflexaceae bacterium | reverse complement strand
TCGCCCCGATGCGGCTATCTTTCATAATTTCGAGCTTGCGTTCGCGGGGTCGCCAGCTCATTACCGCATCAAACGTATCGCTCAATCCATCCAGGTGCAGCCCGCCCGTCAGCACGCCCCATGCCACCACCAGCAGCGCCGCCCGCACCAAGTCGCTCCAGAGCCACCCGCCAAGCCAGCCGATGGGCAGCAGCACTATGCCGATCAGCAGACCGACGACCGGAAACCAGGGGATTGACGCGGCAATGCTGCGCTCGCTCATCGGGGTGGTGACCCATGGCAGCGGAATAATCGTCAAAAAGCGGATCGCTTCAACCAGTGCGAGCAGGTTCATTGATCGACTCCGGCCTGCTCAAAGGTTGCCATATCGTGCAGGAGCCGGGTTGCCGCCACCAGCAGCGGCAGTGCAAGCGCGGCACCGCTCCCCTCGCCAAGCCGCAGATCGAGCCGCAGCAACGGCCCCGCGCCCGCCTCGGCGGTCAGTCCCAGGGCTGCCAGTGCAAGAGCGTGCCCCGGCTCGGCAGACTCGGTGGCTGGCAAACAGGTGGACCCGCACATTGGGCGCAAGCGCGGCGGCAACCAGCGCAGCACTGGTGGTGATATAGCCATCTAGCAGAATGGGGATACGGCGAGCAGCAGCGGCGAGGATTGCGCCCGTGAGCGTGGCAATTTCTAGCCCGCCCAGTTCGGCAAGCAGGTGCAGCGGGTCGCCTGCCCAGCGGGAAGCGCTGCCCATCACCCGCGCAAGCGCCCGCCCGACCACCTGCTGCTTGTGTGCCAGCGTTGGCGCGTCGATGCCCGTGCCGCGCCCGACGGTCTGCGCGGCGGTGCATCAACCAGGGCACTGGTTAACGCGGCGGCAGGGTGGTATTGGCGATGCCATCTCACCCGTCAGCAATATATCCAGACCGTGGGCCGCTTCTGCTGCGACCAGGGCCGCGCCCGCCTGCACTGCTGCCAGCGTTTCGTCATGCGACAGCGCTGGTTCGTGGGCAATGTTCCCGCTGCCACGCCGAATGTGCAGCCGTTGCAGGTGCGGATGTTCGGGCAGGTCGGCGGCAACGCCTGCGTCAACCAGGATGATGCGTGCACCTGCCGTCTGCGCCAGTACATTGATTGCCGCGCCACCTGCCAGAAAGTTCTGCACCATCTGCCCGGTGACGGTCTGCGGATAGGCACTGACCCCTCGGCGGCCACACCATCGATCGGCGGCACACAGCAGCACGGCCCGCTGGTCGAGGCACGGGCAGACCTGCGTGGTACTGGTCAGCCAGCCGTATTATGAGCGCTTCAAGCTGGCCCAGGCTGCCGCGTGGCTTGGTCAGGCTATCAAGCCGCTGGCGGGTGGCGGCGGCGGTCGCGGCATCGGCGGGCGGAATGCTGGCACACAGATCGGTGAGGAACGAATCAGCAGGGCGCATATTCATAGGCGGGGTACCTCGTTGACGGTGCGGATAATTGCACCACTGGCATATACATCAAGGGCGGTGATACTGCCGAGGTCGATGCGCCACTGCCAATGCTGGCTGATGGGCATGCCCGTCAGTGCGCAGAGTATCAGCTTGATCGGGGTGGCGTGTGTGACCACCAGGATGCGCCCGCCCGGAAACTGATGCAGCAGATCGCGCCAGCCTGCCGCCACCCGTGCCGCCACCTCTGCCAGCGACTCGCCGCCCTGTGCTCTGCCGTGTAGGGTATCAGCAAAACGCTCGCGGGCCTCGTTGGGGAAGCGGGCCAGCACCTCGCGGTAGGTCAACCCCTCCCATCTGCCGTGGTGCGTTTCGGCCCAGGCAGGCGCAACGATAGGCTGCACGAGCAGGCTGCGGTCGGCCAGAAGTGCGGCAGCGGTGGTGCGGGTACGCGCCGCAGGGCTGACCACAACCTGCTGCAATGGAATGCGGCGCAACCGATGCGCGAGGGTGGCACTCTGGCGCTGCCCATAGTCGGTCAGGGGGGTGTCGGTGTGGCTCTGATAGCGTTGTTCGCGGTTGGCAACGGTCTGCGCGTGGCGGACAAGCCAGATACTGGTACGCATTTAGCGCTCCTTGCTGGTGCTACGGAGCAGCGGCAGATAGGCCTGATAGGGGAGGGCCGCCGGACAGACTGTATCAAACGCAATGACTGGCGGGGGGGTGTCTTCGGCACTCCACACCCAGGCATCACCATCGCCATCGCCAAGCATCCGAGTGGTTGCGCCAGCCGCCGAAAACTGCCAGCCATCCGCTTGCAGCAGCCAGTAGCGCCAGTAGGTGGGCGGGAAGGCACACAGGCAATCGCTGGCGGGGCAGCCTTCCTGCTCAATGCGGCAAACAAACTCGCCCAGGCCGGGGTCGTTCACTGTTTCAAGGCCAAGGCCCGACCGCCGGAGCAAGTCGGCCCCGCTGATCTGCGGCTCGCTGAAGCTCACGCAGCGTGTCAGCACCTGCCCGCCGCCAGCTTGCACAACCAGTGCAGCGCGTGATATTGTCTGTGCGGGTGGGATGGTACTGGCCTCGACGCTGGCGACCAGTACAAACAGCAGGATGCCAAGAGCATATTTCATCGGGTTCTCGCGCATAGGGTAGCGGCGGTATGCTGAAAGATAGTATACTGGCTTTCGTGAGAATTTCCAAATGGGGCTTTAGGGATGGTGCTAACCGCCAATACGCACAACAACCGTCTTTGTGTACAACGATATCGACGATAACACATTACTTTAAAAATACAATCAATTTGTATTAGTTTATACTGTATTTTATGTATAAAAATATTTATCAATGTGCTTTAAATATGGTATACTATAGTGCTGGAAGCATAGAGGCTCCATATGCCCTCAGTTCGTTCCTGCCCTATTATCACACTACTACAGCACGCTTTGCGGAAGTTGGACGTCGGATGTAGAGTTGTCGGTATTTTTCCTTATCGAAAGGAACCGTAATGCGACGGTCTAGCATTCTGTTGGTCTGTTTCTGTACGCTGATCGGTTTGTTACAGATTTTGCCGTCCGAAACATCTCCAGGAATTTCCCCCGTTCTGGCACAAGATACCGACGAGCCAGACGACCCACTCCGTGGCAATTATGATATTGCGGAAGCGAACGACATCCTGCTGGTCTGGTCGGCAGAAATTGCCCCCCAGGATGATGAAGCAGTTGCCTACCAGAAGCTTTATGAAGCCGTGCCCCAGGAGGGCACTATTTCCGGCACTGATCCGCCCTTTCAACTCCTGCCACAGCCGCGCCAGCAAGAAAGCGGTGCGACCGGAGCGTATGGCAACCAGCGGGTAACGGCTGCCACAGGCGACCTGAACGGCGACAGCCTTGACGATCTGGTTGCGGCATGGGAAGGGTTAAACAATCGGGTGACGATTGTGGTGCCGCAGATTGTAACCGAAACGCTTTCGTGGTCGAACGCTACCCGCCTCACCGCAACCAGCGATCTGATCGCCAACACGGGCGACGCAGCACGCCAGCCGCATCTGGTGACGATCAACGTGGATGGTGATATTAATGATGAGTTTGTGCTGGCCTATCAGGGTGCAGATGCGAAGGTGCATCTTGAACTGTACGATGTTGATGCCAACCTGACTCCGGTGCTGGTTGCCAGTATCAGCGACCAGGATTTGCCCGCTGCGGCGAACTGTTCAACTTTGATATTGCGGCGGCTGACCTCGACGGCGACCGCGACGAAGAACTGGTGCTGGTCGGGCTGAACAGCAATCAATTCTTTACCGTCGTCTATAACATCACGGGCAGCGCCGATACATCCTTCTCCTTCAACCGCACCAGCGACCGCACCGAAAATGTGCTGTATGCCACCCGCAGCCTGGGGGCGATAGCTGCCACCAGTGGCGATTTTAATGGCGACCTGGTGGAAGAGGTAGCATTTGGCTTCAGCTACTATCTGGGTGATGACTTCTTCACCGAGCCAGCCGATACCTATCTGTATTTGCTCCAGACCAGCCCCGGCCTGGATGTCATTACCAATACTATCGAACTTGAAGCGCAGGCCAATAACAACCAACTGAACCCCATTGATCTGGCGGCGGGCGATATGAACCGCGACGGCATCGATGAGTTGGCCTTTGCCTACAATCAGACGGTGCGCATGTATGAAACCACGCTAACGCCTGGCGGCGACATTGATATATTTGATGAGGTGGCATCGCAGGCATACAACAATAATACCGAAGAACAGTATAAGTTCAGCCAGAACTTTATTGAGCTTGCCGATACCAACACCGACCTTGCTGCCGAACTGGTGATTGCTACCGAGGAGGTCTTCGGCGGCAACGATCCGGGTGAGCCGACTACACGTCGGTTTAATTTGAACGTCTACGAGCCGATCATTTCCATCGATGACGGTATCTCCATCACGGGGGTACGGCTTTTTGCCACGCTCACTGATGAGGCGCTCGAAACGGAAGATACGGGGATGCGCCCCGTACCGTGGAGCTATGCGCTGGCAGTGGGCGACTTCGACGGTGACGGCTTCCGGGTGGGCAAACCAACCTATTACCTGGCGTCTGAAATTGTGCAGCCGCTGGTTATCCTAAATGCGCCGCCCACCCACTTTGATATCTTTAATGCCAATGGCGCTTCCTACGACGGTCCACCCTACCCAACTGTGCCGTTTGATGTCGATGGCTACCGCCGATCTGAGTATCGGGACGTGAACAACTGCTACAACGTGCCCCGGCAGTTTGTCTTCAACTGTGCTTTCAACACCCAGTACCTTGAGACGACAACCGAGGTTGTGGGTGTGCAGGCTGAAGTCAAGTCCGACTGGAGCGTATCCGCCGAGACATCACTCAAGATAGGAACCGCGTTTGAAAGCAGCCTGAAGGCAACCTATGGCGAAAGCTTCTCGAAGCTGGATCGGACATCTGAGGAGATCAGGATTTCGCAGTCTATCACCGCCCGTACCGATGACCAGGTCTATGCGACGGTGATTGATTACAACGTATGGGAATATCCGATCTTTGCTGCCGATAGCGGCGAACCACAGGGGAGCCTGCTGGTGGTCTTCCCCGACGAAGTGAGCGATCAGTGGTTCAGCACCAAGAGCTTTTTTGCGCTGGCGCTTGATACACCCTATGAGCCAGGAAACCTGCTTTCGTATCCTGAAGACCTGCCTGCAATCGACCCGGCGGATACGGCACGTGGCCCCTTCAATGCGGCAGTCTTCAATCTGGATCCTTCGACATTGTTTGAATGGACCCTGAGCTTTACCGACTTCGACGGTACGACGGTGAAGCGCGGGCAGAAGTTTGGTCTGGAGGCGAAAGCAAAAATCGGCTTCAAGGGTCTGGGGCTTGGCTTATCAGGCAACTACAATCGCGAGACACTCTCGACCCACGAAGTGAGCGTGCAGCAACAGTTCCAGATTAAGGTAGCACTTGCTTCGGTAAACTCGCTGATTGGCAACGTGACGTACTCGGTGCAGCCGTATGCCTACTGGCAGGCCGAAGGGCCGCTGGTGGTTGATTATGCCGTTGAGTTGGCACAGGCTCCACCGGGGCAACCCGATACATGGTGGGATCTGCGTTATGGCGCGGTACCCGATCCAGCGTTCAAGTTGCTGTGGCGCTACGACCCCGAAAAAGGCTTTGCACTGGACGACCAACGGCAGCGCAACCTGAACTGGGAACTGATTGCCGATGAGCGCAACCCCAGCCCTGGTCAGGCGATTAATCTGCTTGTGCCTGTCTACAACTATAGTCTGGTTCAACTCGATAACATTGATGTACACTTCTTCCTGGGCGACCCGCGCACGGGCGGACAGTTTATTGGTGAGACAACGACCGGGCCAATCCCGCCACGCGGCAGTGTCACGGTTGAATTGCCGTGGACTGTGCCAACCCCATTTATGCGTTTCCCGGAAATCTACGCCGTGATTGACCCCGACAACACGCTGGAAGAAGTGCATGAGAACAACAACCTGAGCTTTAATACCTTCCTGCTGAGCTGCACAACCGACTGCCCCATACCCGACCTGAGCGTGACCCCGGCCAGTATCCAATTCGACGCGGAAACGTTCACCAACTCGATAGTACAGATTGAAGTAGATGTGAACACGGCGGAAGATGTCACCGATGCAGTCGTCAGCCTGTTTAATGGCACGCTCCAGCAGGGCACCCGGATCGGCGATTACACGATTGGTTATATCGAAGAGGACAGCACGGGTACGGCACTCTTTACCTGGGATACCACCGGCTTGCCCGCCGGGAACTACACCCTTTCGGTGGATGTGCGGAGCGAAGACGGCGAACTGGTGACGAGCAACAACCGCACCAATACAATCATCACGCTGATTGACGTTCCGACGGCCACACCAACCGATACCAACACGCCAACTCCAACCGATACAGGCACACCGACTAATACGCCGACCGCGACGGCCACCGACACTGATACACCGACGGCCACCAGTACCCCAACCAATACGCCGACGGCCACCGCGCCGGAACTGACGGCCACCGCAGGCGGGGCCACGCTGACGCCCACCACGGCGGCGGATGATACACCAACGGCGACCACAACAGGCACGCCGAATGCGCCGGAACTGACCATTAATGTGACGGATGGGCGACCGGGTAGCACCTTTATCATCGAAGCGCGCAACTTCCCAGCGAATGCCAGCCTGAGCGTCCTGATCAATGGCACGGCTATGGACGTTGCGTTAAACACTGATGCCGATGGGACAGTCATCCTGGTGCTTGATACGACCAATGCTGATCCGGGTGTATATGTGGTGATTGTGCGTGTCAATAGCGGGCTTGCCCAGGCTATCGAGCGGCAGGTCACCTTTACATTGCGTGAGGATGCGCCACTGCGCACCAGCGAACCGATTGATGGTGCAGTGGAAGTGGCGGTACCACCGGGGCTTGCTCAGAATGAGCAGCGGGTGTACTTGCCGCTCGTTATTCGCTAAAACGGTAACGCCTGTACCGCCCGCCCATACCTGTGCAGGTGTGGGCGGGCGTTCTTTACATTGCAGTGCAGAATGCGCTCTAGCGCGGCTGCCGGGATTGAGGCGGAGCTAAGAGGGTAATCACTGTGGCGCTAGACAGACTAATCATCGTGAGGCGTAACACGCCCGAAAGGAGACGTGTGCCTCGTGGGAGGAATTCCGCCAATCCTCCTGCGAGTCCAGCCAGGCCGACCGTGCTACAGAGACACGATCCGAAATGCCCGCAATCGGGCACCCCGTTCGGCACCCCCTAGAGCGGGGCCATCGCCGAGCCGTTCGGCTTCGCAGGGGAGCAGTGGGACACGGACACCGGGCTGGTGTATCTGCGAGCAGGTTACTCCTCGGCGGGTAGCGGCACCGGCGTGCCCCATTGCCAATCTGGTACTTCCTCAAAGCCTACGATAGGACCACTCAGGATTATATGCAATGTTATTTGGGTGGTGTTCTGTAGCTCCTGCGCTGTTGCAGATACATAAAGCGCAACTCCTGGTCCAAACATAGGTTGATCATATCCAAATCCCCGATACATATCGGACGGCAGCCAAGGATCAGGCGTCCATCCATACCTTGGCAGTATCTCAGTATAGTAGGAGTAAATCATTTCAGGTGAAGCATCGTTCTGGAATGTAATCCATTTATATCTAATATTGTCAGCGATTACTTCGATATTGGTCGCATTGGGATAGAGTGGTGGCTGAGGATAGCGTGGATTTTGCAACAGCAGCCCCGCACAGATGAATATGAGCAGAGCTATCACTCCCAGTCCTACCCATTTGATGCGCTTCATTCCCCCTCCTCGCTCAATGAGAGACTAATACTTAGCAAACCAGCTTTTGACAAAGTTGACACGTAATGAACTTAGATCAGGGTTATTGTACCAAATATCATACTCATATGTTACTGTATAATTATAGGCAACTCCAACGACTGACTCGGCCCAATCTTCGAAGCGGTTTGTTCCTCCATAAATGGATGCTGGTTTTTGAGTGGGAGTAAATCCTATGCAACCGCTTCGAGGATGCTCTTGTCCCTTGCTTCTACATTCTGCAAGTCGGTCAGCCTCGACCTCTGCTGCTAGTTCACTTGAAATACTATAGAACCCTTCATGATAATCCCAGACGTGCGCTAGTTCATGCGTTGTGAGTATCCTAGCCCACTGTTCATCATCGAATGATCTATCATAGAAAAGTATATTATCGAATTCACTGGTTGCCGCATGCTGCCAATAGAGGGGTGGGATGTACTTCAAGCGTCTTAGTTCGATGGTTGGAAATGCGACTCGAAAACGGGCATTATCCCAATTTGCTGCGGTAATAAATTGTTTTACTCCCCCGTCGACAAGGCGTAACTCATGCAACGTCCAATCGCACTTACCTTCCGTAAACTCAATTCCATAATTGTCCGTCATTTCCTCCTGCTTTGCATGACACTCCGAGTCGACACACGCCCCACGGGGAGTAACCCCTCTTTCAGGAAGGCAAGCTCCTCCCCGGCACGTTCCGCCGCCTCAGGACTGCACGGCTAGCGGTATGTACTACGTGTACTTTATTAAAAAACTCTCATCTTCATTGATAAT
>JAAUSQ010000208.1 GCA_012033195.1 Chloroflexaceae bacterium | reverse complement strand
CAACCCCGGTATCAGCGATAATAGTGGCTATATCACCCACATCTGTTGCCACACAGACCACCCCGCATGCCATAGCTTCACCTATCACATTCGGAAAGCTCTCGCCATACGACGTGAGCGTTGCACTATCAAACGCATTATAGACGGCTTGCATATCGTGATGATCACCAGCCCAAGTAATGTATGGTCCCACCCCCAGCGACTCACCAAGTTGCACAAGTTGCTGGCGGTAGGCAGGTGGGCCATTGCCTACGCAGACGAAACGGACATCGTGACGATGCTTGACAAGGAGAGACGCTGCATGCAAAAAGGTGGGATGATCTTTCATTGGATTGAGCGAACCAACCAGTCCGATAAGATGTTGTTCATTGCTCACTCCCCATGTTGCACGAAGCGGTTGTCCGGCAGCACGATTGATAACGAAACGGTCCGTATCAATGCCGTTGGTGATAACAACCAGCTTGTGTGCGGGAAAGCCTTGTGCGATAGCATACGCTTGTGCCGCCGCTGAGTTGGTGATAATCAAGTTCGCAAATCGTGACAGGAAACACTCGATAGTGTAGAGTACCTGCGCGAACCGGCCATATTTCGACCAATCCATAAACGAAGCACGGATACCCCATACTATACGAATATGTGGGAACAGGGGCTTGAGTAGCACAGCCATGAGGTTCGCTGTCTGGAGATAGGAATGGATAACGTCTGGTTGGTATGTACGGATCAGGTGAATTAAGCGGATGATTGAACCGATGTCGCCTTTGCCTGATCGGTAGAGGTCTCGCACTGGCACCCCGCCTGTTCGCAGGTCGGTTTGCAGCGGACCACCACCGGTCATAGCGACCACCATCACCCTATAGCCTGCCGCGTACAGTCCCTTTGCCAGCGTGACAAGTTGCCGTTCTGCTCCACCGTATTCCAGATTTCTGATGAGGAACATGATGTTCATCTGGCACTCACTGAACCGTCGAGAGAAAAAACATACTCATTACAACCATTCTTTTCAGTCGTGATAAGTTTCTGGAGACGAAACCCTTTGCGACGATAAAACTCAAAAATCTCACCCGGTTTGGCAACTTCATAAGGATACCCACCAACCCAATCTATCAAATCTTCCCAGGGCGACATACCACGTTTCTCTCCATAGTTTTGCCAGGTAGCCAATGGACGACCACGCAGAACATCTCGAATCGTGGTAGGCCCCCACAACCGCACTGCTGCCGGCCAGACGACAAGAAAGCGCAATTTGGGATGTAGGCGATTGTACATGTATTTCACTTGTGTCCACAATCTGCTCGATAGCCCGGAGTCGTTGTAGATGGCAATAAACAACAACCCACCCGGCCGAACCAGCGTAGCCACATTGTCGAGAGCTTGCCACATTGCACCGGTGTGGTGCAAGACCCCCCATGAATAGACAACGTCGAATGTTCCTAAATGTTCCATGTAGTGTGCATCAAGAACTGATCCGTGTTCAACAACCCATTGGGTGTCGTTGGCAAAGAAACGCTGTCGTAGCTGCTGGGTACACGCTACCGAGTTTGGATCATAATCAAACGAATGGACAGAAGCCCCTAAATTGCGTGCTGCAAGGCTAAACAACCCGCTCCCCGACCCGACATCTACAAATGTCTTCCCCTGCAGCGTGTCAACATTCAGCATATGTTGAAGCGATTGTTCGGCTTCTGCAATACGTTCATTGTTTAACAAGCGGAGAAATTGTTGCCAGTTTTTGCCAAATGCAAAGCGATGACTCTCTCCTGATTGTTGTTGTATAATATCTTTTCTCAACTTAGTGCCCCTTGAATAGTATGGTCCCACATCTCCATCACCTTCTGTATGCCAAACCGTTCTACTACGTCGGGCGCACGCGTTGCCAGACGCAGACGCATCGCTTCATCAGCCATGAGATTATCCATTGCTTGCGCCAATGCGTCAACATCACTATCTGGTACGAGCAAGCCATCTATGCCATCTCGGACAACTTCGCGTGGACCGAATGGACAATCAAAGCTGATGACGGGCAGACCACTTGCCATTGCTTCACACAAAGCATTCGGAAAACCCTCAATGCGAGACGATAAAACGAACATGTCCGCCTGTTGCATCACATCATATGGCTGTCGCGTTGCCCCAGGCAGTGAAACACGATCTTCAAGGTGAAGCCGTTGTCGCTGTGTTTCTAGGTTATCGCGTTCGGGACCTTCACCCCAGATCGTCAATCGCCAATTCGGATACTTTGGTGCAACACGGGCAAACGCCTGTACGAGCAAATCAAACCCTTTACTTGCATGTAATCTCCCCAGCCCGATAATCATCTTCTCACTGGTTGGTGGAAGCGATGGCACGCATGTTGTGTTCTGTTCGACTCGCGGCTGTTCAGGCAAAACCACCGGGTTTGGTATAACCCGGCTTATCTTCCGCACCGCTGGCGAAAAAAATTGCTTATAGTGCTTGCTTTGGAGCACAACCCGATCAGCCCAGGGATACACCCACCGGCGCAGCACAACCCATGCTTTACCAGGTGAGTAGATTGTTGGGTCTGGAACAGTACGCTCAGAAACAATGACCGGGACACGCATCCCACGGGTTGCCAGAATTGTCAGAATGTTGGTAACATCGAGAAAACTGATCACTGCTTGTGGCTTACTTGCCTGTATCGCCCGACGTAATGCCCAGACACGTTTGATATTGTTCCACACCGCAGCGATGGGCGTGGCTGACTCGCCGGTCACGCCAAGCGGCACATGGCGGACCCCTGGTTCGAGGTCAAAGAAAGGGCGTTCTTGTACCAATGTTATGAGCGTGATGCTCCATCCGTGAGTTGCCCAGTAGTTTGCCATCAGAGACATCACGCGTTCGGCTCCACCGAGCGCAAGCGAACCAATGATTAAGGTGACACGCATGATGGTGTGTTTCCTACTCTCAATCAACACGCCGATAGACATTCCATGCGTGTATGGTGTCCACCAGCGTATAGTGGCTATGAATATACGCAAACACCGATTCCATTTCAGGGAGTACGCCGTATGACAGACCATATGGGTCATTCAGAGGACTCCACCCGCTTCTCTGGTCAGGGTTCAGTGGCGGAATGACACCATTCGTTGCCGATGTATCAATGATGAGCACTGGTTTGTTCGTTTCAATGTCGTGCATAAACTCCTGTACAAGTGTAGCACTCTGATAGCTCACCGTGTAGAGCGGATATTGGTACACAAAGCGCGTTGGCGAGGGTCTTCTTGACATGAAATTGACCACAGCCTCGGCTCCCCACATCAATACATACTCCTGCTCGTGCGTGTTTTTTTGAATATACTCTGTCACATGGATATATCGTTCTTGATTGGCTTTTTGTTTGAAGCGCATCGTAGCCGATTGTTGTGTCCAGAATGCTACCAGCAACCCGATCAGTATAACGGTAGTCAGCCTGATGCGCCAGCAACCAAAGACATCAAGCCGGGTTGGTATATGCTGTCTGAGTGTGTAGGCAAAAAAGGCCACCAGAATCGTCATCATTGGCAGCCACGCCATATAATAATGGTTATATGATCGTCCTGATATGCTGGACAACACCAGTTCAACCGGAAGACCTACCAACGATACGGCCAGGAGTGGACGGATAGTCTTATCCTGATCGTCATTGTGTATAACCATAAACAGGCCGGTTATCCAGGCTGTAAGTGCCAGTGCATAGATGCCGGTTGACGGTAGTGTTGCAATACCATCGGAGAGAGAAAAAAATTTGCTTTGTGAGTCTGTTGCTGAATAGACGATATTGTACCGTAGAACAGCATCAAACAATGCACCAAACGCATGATTGACTCTGAAATATGCTGCTATTGCCAGACCGAGGAGAACACTCCCGACCCCTACCAGTACTATTGGGCGTAAAGAAGAGAGTGTGCGGCGCACAAGCACGTGAGCACCCAGCCAGTAGACAACAACCGCGATACCTATGCCAATGGTGTTTGGTTTGAAAAGAAAACACATACTCACAGCAATACCCAGAGCAACACATTTCCAGGAATATGTTTTGTGCTTTTCAATAGACCAGAAGAGATACAGTATTAAAAATTGCCAGGGCAATGCATACTCGGTCACAAGATTTCCGCCATCAAGAATAAGCGGTAACGTTATCAACCATAATATTGTTGCAAACACGGCTGAGATAGCATCAAATGCACGGCTCATGAGGAAAAAACCGCACACACTGGCAGCATAGACAGACAGTTTCTCCAGGATATAGATACCATCAATGTGCCCTTTCCCTATAAGCAAACCAAGTGCGTTGACATAGAAAACCGCCGGTGGTTTGTGATCCCAGACATCACGGTATGGTATCTTGCCTTCAAGTACTTGTTGACCTGCATAGAGAAACACTCCAGAATCTCGAAATGGAAGATCATTGTATGAATGACCCACATCCATGACATAGGTAACAAATAGTCCCAAACATGCAAGGATAACCACCGTGACGATAGTTGAAACAGTCTGGTTTGTAGGTTGCTCAAGCAGCTGTTTCATACACTCGCAACAGATGCCGTGTTACAACAGAGAGATACAACCATGAAATACTATAGACCACAGCGGTTGACAACGCGATACCCTTCAATCCAAAGAAATCAACAAAGAGATAGTTTAGCGCAATATTCAAAAATAAATTGATACCAGACCCCCACGTAAGGAAATGATTGTGACGCAGAGCAGATACAACACGCACGAGAAAAATAGTCAGAACAAAAAAGGGTATCTGCAGAGCAAACATTGTTTGTACTTGTGCCGCTTGGTACACATCGTCTGCCGTAAACGCCCCGCGCCCAAACAAGATCCCAATGATCTGTTCCGAAAACAGCATAATGCCTATCATAAGGGGCACTGACACACCAAAAATGAGCCGGGTATAGGTTTTCAGTGTATGGCGCAATCCTGCCCAGTCTTTGACTGCTATCATCTGCGAAAAATGCGGCAGGGCTGCCGTACTCAGCGCAAGCGACCCAACACCAAGCAGCATGGTGATAATTTTTGTTCCATAATTAAACGTTGAGACAGCTCCGGAGCCAGCCATTGTTGCCATAGATTGATCAACCAGCGTCGCATTGCCCATCAAAACGATGAAGCCACCATTGGGGCAAACTGGTGTAACACCTGCCTCGTTGATTCATCTAGTCCATACCAGCGTGGCGTAATCGGTATCCCCTGCTGCTTGAGTTTCCACAAGAGTAAGCCAGTTTCAAGCGCGTGCCCAACGACCATCCCAACTGCCAGCGCATAGATTCCCCAGAGCGAGCCACCACCAAGCAGAGCCACGATCATGCCTAGCGATACCAGTGCCGGTGTCCACGATGGCAACGCAAATGTATTGTTGGCATTCAATGTTCCTGCAAGAACAGACGTAAGACCGAAAAAGAGCGACATCGTACTCAGGATGAAAAACAACTGGTGCGTCAGCACGATCTTGTCTGCCTCAAAACTCTGCCCCAACAGTGGTAACGTCCACGAGGCAGTCAGGAGAAGTAGGACAAAGAGTGTCAGTAAGATACCACCACTGAGAACGATGCAATGAGAAAAGAGCCGCGATGCGTGCTCCGGGCTCTTCTGTTCGCGTACTTGAATGTATGTTGGAACCAGAGCCGATGTTAATGCCCCTCCGATGATTGTTGCTACAAACGACGGCAACACCAAAGCAACAAAGAAAGCATCCATATCATCGCTCGTGCCAAACTGATGGGCAACAAGAATGTCTTTCACAAAGGCAATGCCTTTGACGAGAATCGTCATGATGCCAACAATTGCAACCGATTGAAACATCTTACGATTGGCCGATGCCCCAACCCAACGTGTCCAGAATGCCTGAACATGCTGCAAAGAGTGCATAAGCGATGATTTCATGGAAGCTGGTTCATCTCCGTCGTGAGACGCGCCCGTGTGTCCGGGTCACTCGTATGGCGCAGTGCCATCTGATACGATTCGCGTGCCTGATACGTTTTGCCCTGGGCGCCTGTACCTCGGCGCGTTGCCAGTAGAGTGCCAGCAGGCGGGTGCCCTCGTGCTCGTGGGCAAGTGCCTGGCTGAACGCATGCTCTGACATCTCGTAGTTTCCCTGTTCTCTGGCACTTTTGCCCAGCCATTCCCACACCAGGGGTTCGGTAGGCATGTGTTCTGTCAATGGTTCAAGAATATCTTGCGCGGTGGAATAATCGCCCAGATAAAAAGCAACCATCGCATTGCACGTCTCTGCCAATGGCCGATGGCGTGCATCGGCATAGCGGCGCAGCAAATCGCATGGTTCCTGGGCTGCGTCCATTCCTGGTAGTGGAGCATCATCTGAAACCAGTCGGCATAATTGTCGGTATATGTTGGCAGAGCCGTAGCGATACTGCGCCGCAGTGATACAATGTCGGCGAGTTCGTCTCTGCTTCGTGCTCCACCAAAGCTAAAGGTCAGCAAACGCGCCACCTCTGTATCTGGTTCACCGGCAAGCGCACGCTGGGCAAAATACAATGCCTGGTCCATGGTTGTATCTCGATACCAGAGCGCCATCTGTGCCAGCATCTGGGAAGGATTGTCGCCAGGGTGCTTAACGCTATCCGCAACGAGCATTGTTTCATCCCAACCGCTGGCACGCCACAGAAACACATTCCGTTTCCATTCAGGGGTGATACGCTGCACCAAATTGTCTTTTGCCTCGTTCCCCCCGATCCAGGTAGTAACCACAGCTATATCTTCATTGCCAGACACATCCACTATCGGCGGGCACACCAATGCATGCTGCGGAGTGCCTGACCACAGCGCATAAAAAAAGTCGGTTGATTTGAGCGTCTTCCCCGCGTCCTGGAGACATGTCGCAAGCTGTTTCCATGCCTGAACCCGCACTCCATTGCCAACCAGTGCAGGAAAGAGCAGCACCGCCAACACCGCCAGTGCGATACCCGGCAACGCACGCATCACGATGGTATGAGAAGAGGGAGACGTTGATGACATCCAGTTCCTTCATATGTGCTTGCATTTCTGGTTTCTGTTCAGGGGTATCGTTGTGGTCCCATCCTGAACATTTCTGATGATTGTACCCGATAGGACCAAAAGTGCAACGTAGCGATGAACTAACCAGCTAAGGACTGACAATGTGGGCAATAATATGGCTTCATCTCTCTTCCTCACTGTTCGCGTAAAAAATAACCCCAAAAGTTGAATTCTTGAGCCGTGTCTCATTGTTACGTTGAATTCTCGATCAGACGCGTGTAGCACGCAACCGATACACCCACATATCCCAGCACTTGGGGCAACCATGGTGGAAGTGGTGACAGATACCCCTGACAGGCATCGGCATGTGTGATAGATGTCAGGGTAATCTCACTTCTGGCAATGGCCTCGAGTAGCCGAGTGGCTATGGGGCGGTCAGTCGTTCGGGTGAGTCTCCCCGATATAGATGCCAACCTACCAGACATAGATATGCCAACCTAACTAACGCAAACAACCTAAATTGAAGCATGTTCCCCCAACGCAGGCTAAAACACCATCAAACCGCCAACCCCACCCACCCCACCCGCCGCCTCCAACGCCAGCGCCAACGACATTACACAATCATCATGCATACCACTAGGGGCAGCATAGCGTGTTAATCCTGATGGCAGCCGCTCCATCTCAAACGAAAGCAACTCCCCCACTAACACCGGATCATCAGGAATACGAATCCGCTCCTGCTCAAACGCTAGTGCCAGCGCATCTATGATGCGTTGTTTACTAGCGTTCGTTGTGTTGAAGGGCCGGACTGGTAAACCTTTGCGCTGCAACTGTTCAATGATGGGGATGCCGATGCTGTTGGCTTCGGCGAGGATGGTGTGGGGTTGCCAAATCTGGCACATATACTCCAGTCGCCATATTTGAGTCTGATAGTCTATGTGTGTCATGCGGTCTATTGCAACTACCGCATGTTGCGCTGTATCTAGGACGGTGAAGACGCTGTAGTCGTTCTGGCGTGCGAAATCGCACCCAACGACGTATACACCGTTTTCGGCTGGTTTGTCGCACAGCGTGGCACCGGTAGCCTCTGAAACAGAGCGAAACACCGCCCCCTCACCGCTCAAAAATTCGGCGAGGATTTCTTGCCGAAACACGCGGGCCGGTAGCTCAGCTTGCATAGCTTTAATTTCGGTAGGTCGTATGGTGGGATTAGTACGGGTGGGCATCCGCCAGCTTGCCCATTCTGTTTGGGTTGTATCTTTCCCGCGCTGGAAGCACTGCCAAAAGAAATTCCGCCCCAGCGGTGTGCTCAGCATCCACGCATCCCCCACCAAATCAGTCAGCGTCGGACGAATCACCTGTTGCCAGGCTTCGGCCAAGTTACGCACCATCGCAGCCTCGTCTATGATGACGCGCTGATATTTGCGCCCCCGAATGCTCGCATAATTATCCAGCGACCACATCTCAACAACACCCCCCGTCGTCAGGTCCTATGCGCCGCTGCTGCTCACTAATGCTAACCACAGCCGGCGCCAAACGCGTCTTCACATCGCGCCATACCTCGCCGAGCATTTTATACGACGGCGCACACCACGCAACAAGCGCACCACG
>JAAUSQ010000013.1 GCA_012033195.1 Chloroflexaceae bacterium | reverse complement strand
ACCGGCCCCGGTGGCTCCGGCTCCGGTCGAAGTTGCGCCGCAGGAGCCCGCCCGCCCGCAGCTTTGTCGCCCGCCAGAAGAACAGTATGAAGACTCGGTAGGAAGCCGACAACCTACTGGTTCACCCTGCCCCTGCTCCGATGTGGAGCAGGGGCTTTTTGTATCACTCCTCCCCTGGCAATACCTCAACCACATCGAGGCCCGCCAGTTGCTTGATGCTGTGCAGCACATACCACAACGCCGCAAACGCTACCAGCAACGACGGCAGCGCAATCGCCGGAAAGCTCAGTGCCGTCAGGCGGCCCAGTTCTTCATTGAAGGCACTGGTACCAGGCGGGCTGACCACAATTAGGCTAGCGAGCGTATAGTTCAGGATGGCCGAGAGGAAAAACGAGCCGGCAACCATCAAGGTAGCGCGGGTCAGGCGTTGCTCAAACACGGCGGTCGTGCCCCGTGCAGCAAGTGCAGCATGGACGCGTGGCATATCCAGCACATTGCCAAGCAGCGTTCTGACCAGTGGGTAAGGGGTACGCAGCGACACCAGCACCGCCACCCCAATAATAAACGGGATAGCGGCTTCTTTAATACGGAGCCACTGCACATCAAGTTGCAACAGACCGATACCACCGGTTAGCAGCACACTGACGAGGCCCAGCACGGTCATAAACCCGATGCGGCGGGCGCGGATCAGGTCGTAGATGCCATAACCCAGCGGGAAGGCCAGCGCCAGCACCAGGCTATATACCGGGCCGAGCCGCTCTTCGCTACTCAGTTGGATCAGGATAATCGACGGAATAATGATGTTCAGCAGCAGACCGGGCCACGGATTCTGCCGTTTGTGTGGTGTTTGCTGTTCCATACGTTTTTGATCGGGCGACTACACACCGCAGCCGCAGCCAAGTTCGCTTGCTTCCAAACTATTTCCATTCAGGCGATAGACGGTCATATAGCCACCTTCATAGTAGCTATTTGTCACCAGCACTTCGAGCATGCCGTCTCCATCCACGTCGAGCACCCCCTCCACCACCGAGCGAAAGACAACTTCGCCACCTTGTGCCAGCGGGTACACTTGCTGCTCAACGATGCTTGTCTCAACGGTTTCACCAACCAGTTTCCGTAAGAAGACCACCGAGTAATCACCCGGATCGGCAAGCACCCCACCGCCTGTTTCCTGCGAGATACGGGTAGCCGTGACGAGGACTTCTTCGCTGCCATCGCCTTCCAGGTCAATGCGGATAACCTGCTCCAGCCGAATGTCATCCGTTTCGAGGCCGAGGCCACGCAGCACCTCGGCAGCAGCCTGCTGGTACACTTCCTGCTCGGTGCTAGTGAGGGTGGGCACGCGTGGCATAGCGTTCCAATCGCCACTGACAGCAATCACCGGAGCATCCAACTGTACCGGGGGTGTCATTTCAATATTCTGGGTAGCAGGGCAGGGAATTTCAGAAAATGGCGTGCTGCCGGTGGCCTCCCCGACAGGCCCGGACAGGGTATAGAGTTGATAACGCTCGTCCCCAGCCAGCAGCGGGCCGGTTGCCTCACCAGTACGCCACGGCTCGGTATCGGTGCTACCAAGTACACACCCCCCGTTGATACCATAGATGTTAGCAATTGGCGCAATGCTGCCTGTAGCAGGCGCTGCGGTCGGCGCTGCGGTTGGCGCTGCGCTGTTACACCCCGACCAGAAACAGCCAGAGTAGACACGGTACAACCCGGCGGCGCATCTGGTACCATCGTATCGTTCGTTTGTTATTCATTATGTAATACTCCTGCGTCAGCTATGCAAGCACCCGACGTGCCGCAAGCATTGCGTTGTGGACACGTCGGGGCCGAACGCATGGTACCACATCAACCGCTGCTGTCGAGAGGTGTCTGTTACTTATGCAGGAGCAGCAGCAGTTCGCGGAAAGTCGCCATAAATACCTCTTCGACAAAGCCTTCGACATCATCCATTTGCGAGAACTCGTCGTACCACACCAGCGGGCCACCATAGCCGGGAGTGTCCAGGCGTACCAGCGGCGGCAGGGTTGCAGTGGTGTAGCCAGTTGCGGGCAGCGGCCACGCATAAGCGTACAGATAGGGCCGCTCAATGCCATCGCTGTAGGGTGCAAAGCCAAAGTTCATATGCGGGTGTTCTTCAGATGCGTCAGGGGTGGTGAAGATCAGGGTGGACAGATCGAAGTGTTCGGGCCAGACTACAATGGGTGTCATCGGGGCGTACAGCCGCGCCCGGAAGCGAGCGGTGGCGGTGAAGATGCTCCACAGTACCCTTGCATAATCGGCGGCGAAGTGCGGGTCAACGGTGAGTGGGGCGCTGTCAGTCAGCGGGTCTTCGTGCCCGCTCTCGTTTTTCGCCAGTTCGAGCGGTTGTCCGTGGTGGGCCAGTTCAGCCAGCAGTGCATCCTTCAGCGATGCCTGGGTGTGGTCGGCAAACGGAAACGTCGTGGTGCCGTCGGCGTGGGTGTATACCACTGCCGCCTGTGCGAAGTCTGCCAGGACAGTGCCAAACGGCAAGGTACCAGTCGAAAGGCCATGCGGGGTGATCGTAGTGCTCAGATGGAGATAGTTGGGCAGCGGGTCAACAACGGCAATCCGGATAGCCGCAACAACTTGGGTCACTTTGTGCAAGCTCTGCGCGGTAGTCATCCAATCGGTAAGGGCAGGCAATGGCATTCGATCCTCCTCATTGTCTCAACATGGGCATCGCTCTGATGGTGCAGTATACCACCACCCACAGCATAGCAGGTTGCACCACTGATGTACATGAGAAATCTCACAGAAGGCGCGAGCGGCGCGGGGCGAGTGTTGCGCTTTTACAGCGACGACAGGCTGATGATCACCACGCCTGCCAGCATCACCAGTGCGCCGAGCAACCGTTCGCGCAGGTGCTGCTCTTTGAAGAGCAAGCCGCCCCACAACACACTCATCACGGTGCTAGTACGCTTCACCGAAATAACATAGGCAACCAGCGTCAGGGTCAGCGCCGTCATCTGGGCCGCCAGCGAGATGGCATTCAGCAGGCCCATCAGCAGCAGCGCCCCGGCCAGGCCCCACGTTGCGCCGCCTGTGGTATAGAACTGCCCGACCCGCCGCAGCGCCAGTGGTGCCAGCGTGATGCACAGCCCTGCATTGACCGCAAACACCCACACCAGCGGCGTTGAGGTATTTACGCCGATTTTATCGAGGTTGGCGGCGATGCTCCATAAAAATGCTACGCCCATCATCATACGGGGGCCGGGGTCGCGCAGCAGGGCGCGGTAGGGCGCGAGGTAGCCGTTGCGTCGTTCGCGGATGTTGAGCAGGTATGAACCCGCCACCACCAGCACCACCCCGGCCACGCCTGCGCGGGTCGGCCATTCACCAATCAAGATTGGCGATGTGAACAGCAGAAAGAGCGGCGTAAAGGCGATCATTGGCACGGTAGTTGAGAGGTCGGAGTGCTGGATCGCCCAGACGTACATCAATACCGCAACGCTATTGATCAGCACGCTGAACAGCAGCGCCACCCAGAAGCTCACGTCGGTGATACCGCGCCCCTGCCATACTATCAGCGGCACCAGAAACGGCAGGGTACACAGCGCCATGCCCCATGTGATTAAGGGGCCAGACAGCACCCCGACATAGCGCTTGATCGCCACATCCTTGAGCGATTCACACAAGGCATTGAGCAGGGCCAACGGGAGCCACAGCAGCATAAAAATGCTACCCGCCGACCTGTTCGCTGGGAACAAGGTAGAGGTGATAGAGCGGCCCCGTTCGTTCGGGCACGGGTGACTCGAATGTGATAAGCTCTCCATTCGGGAATGTCTGTTTAACCAGTTCGTACTCGTTAAAGCGGTTGGACAAGAACACAAAGGCCAGGTCGGTACCTGGCTGCACCATTGCTCTATCGAACGGCCCCGGAATCGGGTCGTTTATATCAACGCCTTGAATATCGGGCGCAAGGTAGCGAATGGTACCAAAGCCGACATAGAGCGTCGGTGGGCCAAAGAAAAAGACCTGCGTGCCATCTTCGAAGTTGGCATCGGCGTATTTGCCAAAGTGGGTGGCGATGACTGCCGTATGATTGCCATAGCGCAGGAGCGGCGTAAATTCGTTGAAATACCAGTTGAGGCTGCCCGCACTGAGCAACACCATCGCCGCCGCGAGGTAGGGCCATAGTACATCCTGCGGGCGCTGTATTCGCAGCGCCTGCACCACCACTTCGCCAATCTTGACCAGCGCCAGCGCCACAAAAAAGATTGCCGGAGCCGCCAGCGTCACCAGGCGCATCGCGGAAGGTGGCTCAACCGTGAGCGCCCCACCGAGCACCGTTGCACCGCCCCACCACGCGACCATCGGGAAGATGCGCCGATCCCACAGATTGAGCAGCGCAAAACCTGCACCAAGGATAAACAGAATACCCATCGCGGTATCCATAAATGGCTCTGGTGAGCCATACCAGAATGTTTTATCAGGGTAGACATTAAAGGCCAGCAACGCCCGTTGCAGTTGGTCAAACAGGATCACCAGTTCGCTCTGCCCACGTATCCCCACCTCACGCTCAAGCCAGCCACTCTGGATGATGCCCACCTGATTCAGCCGTGCATTGAAGGTATCCGGGTCGCGGATTGCAAGCTGGATCATCGGGGCCGCCGTGATAAGGAAGCCGCCGATCAGGGCGAGATACTCGCGGTAGCGGGTGCGGATGAAGGGCAGCCCATCCCGCAGCGCAAAAAAGATCAGCATCGCCGCCGCCAGGATTGCCGTGAAGCGTGCGCCCGCGTAAAAGTATTGTGCCAACCCGATGATAATGCCACTCAATGCCCAGTTGAGCGGTTGACGGTTATCGTAGCCGCGATAGAGAAACAGCAGCGCCAGTGCTACAAACAGCACGTCGGCAATCTGGTGCGAACCAAGCCGCGAGAAGTGCAGATGGAAATGATAGGTTGCCAGCAGTGCCGCCGTCACCAGCGCCAGCAGCGTGCCCTGCAAGCGTTGCACCAGCAGAAACACCGCCAGCACCGAGGCTGTACCGATCAGCGCCCACGGCAGACGTAGCGCAAAGATAGTATCACCGAGCGGACCAATCAGCAGCGCACTGAAATAAAACTGCATAGTTGGCACACCAAGCCAGCCTGTGCTGAACGGGTTGGTAATCTCGCCGTTCAGCACCCGGATCGCCTCCAGCCCCTGCTCGGCTTCGTCGCCGCCAAGCGTGGGCGGAATGTCGGCAATCTGCCAGATCCGTAACACCGCTGTTACCAGCCCAATCGCACCGACTGCCAGCGTTAGCCGTCCGTGTTCTTGCCACCATACACGCCAATCGATGCGGAGCAGGGTGGGAACGTTGGCAGGCGCAGCTACAAAAAGAAACAACCCGATTGCACCCAGCCACGGCAGCAATGCCCAGTTGTAGCTTTCGAGCGGTGGTTCGCGGCGTAGCACGTGCAGCAGGCCCATCGTGATCAGCAGGGATCCACTCAGCGCCACCGAGCGCAGCACCGCCTGCTGCACAAATCGGTTGATTGCCCGCAGCCAGCGCCGTACCAGCGGCACGTCCGCTGAAGATTCCATCAGGTCAGCCGTATCGTTGGCACTGATAACCGCTACTGCAAAAAAGATAACCGCCACCAGCGCCAGCGCCACGCCATTCCAGACCGATGCGGGATTGGCAGGATCAAAGACCCACTGCGCTCCAACCGCAAACACCAGCGCCAACCCTAGCGGGCCAAGCAGGTACCAGCGACGCGAGCGGGTGGTGGGTTCCTCGGTAGTAGGCTGCTCAGGCGAAGACACATCAGGGTCAGTAAAAGGCGGCGAAACAAGCGGTTCGTTTGACATGCGGTGTGACCTTATCTGGCTGAACATACCCACACTATATTCCCGATAAACCATACAGCAGTATACACATGCCTGCAGTGACCGTCAACTGGAACGTATGATATACTGGCGGCAGGCAACCCCGTGTCTATACCTTGAAAACGAGGAGGTTTGGCGTGTCTACACAGATCGATTCGATTGTTGCACGTGAGGTACTTGATTCGCGTGGCAACCCGACGGTAGAGGTTGAAGTACGGTTGGTGCATGGTGACATCGGGCGGGCGATGGTGCCGAGTGGTGCCTCGACGGGTGCCCACGAAGCACTGGAGCTGCGCGACGGTGACAAGGCTCGTTTCGGCGGTAAGAGTGTGCAGAAGGCGGTTGATAATGTCAATGGTGAGATTGCGAAAGCGCTCCACGGAATGGATGCCGCCGATCAGGTCAATCTGGATAATACCCTGATCAAGCTGGACGGCACGGCCAACAAGGGCCGCCTGGGAGCCAATGCCATTCTGGGTGTGTCGCTGGCCGCAGCCAAGGCAGTCGCGGTGGCGCTTGATATGCCGCTTTACCGTTACCTGGGCGGCGTGTATGCCCACGTGCTGCCCGTGCCGATGATGAACATTCTTAATGGTGGCAAGCATGCCCAGAACAGCACCGACTTTCAGGAATTTATGGTGATGCCAGTCGGGGCTACGTCGTTCCGCGAGGCACTGCGCTGGGGCAGCGAGATTTACCAGAGCTTGAAGCAAGTACTGCACGACCAGGGCCAGGGCACCAACGTTGGTGATGAAGGTGGCTTTGCACCGAGCCTGCCCACCAACGAAGCCGCGCTCCAGGTGATTGCTGAAGCGGTTGAGAAGGCGGGCTACAAACTGGGTGAGCAGGTACTCCTGGCGATGGACCCGGCCTGCACCGAGCTGTATCAGGATGGCAAGTACCACCTGGAGCGCGAGAACCGGGTACTTAGCAGCGCCGAGATGGTGGAATACTGGGCCGATATTGCCACCCGCTACCCGCTTGTTTCGCTGGAAGACGGGCTATCAGAAGACGACTGGGAAGGCTGGGCGCTGCTGCGCTCACGCATTGGCGACCGGGTGCAGCTTGTGGGCGACGACCTGCTGGTAACCAATGTGCAGCGCCTCAAGCGGGCGATTGACGAGCGGGCCGCCAACAGCATCCTGATCAAGCTGAACCAGATTGGTAGCCTCAGCGAGACGATGAGCGCCATTCAGATGGCACAGCGCGCGGGCTGGACGGCAGTTGTATCGCACCGCAGCGGCGAAACCGAGGATGTGACGATTGCAGATCTGGTGGTTGCCACCAACGCCGGACAGATCAAGACGGGCGCACCGGCCCGCACCGACCGGGTTGCGAAGTACAACCAACTCCTGCGGATTGAAGAAGAACTGGGAGCAGCGGCGGTGTACGCTGGCCGGAATGCGTTCCAGGTGAAACTCGGCTCATAGCTTCTGACTGTTTCCTCTGCCCCTCTCCGTGTTTGTGGGAGAGGGGCACATGCCCACACGAAAGCGAGCCGCCCGATGACCCGAACGATTGGGATTGTGCTGTGCCTTGCCGGGGCGGTGCTGCTGGCGTGGCTCTCGATTGTCTCCAACCCCGACTGGTACTGGATCCACCTCATTGGAGCCGGGTTACTTGGTGTAGCGGCGGGCATCATCCGCAACTGGCCCGAACGCGGCGGGTGAGGGGTGTCTCCCGGCAAGGGGCAATAGGCACTAGGCGATAGCAGCACACAGCCCGCGCAGGCAGGCGCTTCCCCCGCACCCCTTACCTCAAACATTTGCGCTATAATATCAGGTTAGAACCCACCCCAAGTAGTTATGGAGCACAGCAGCAATGGTAAAAACTGAACTTCATGAATGGTATCGCCAGTTTCAGCAACTCAAGGCCGAGCACCCCGATGCAATTTTGCTCTACCGTCTGGGCGACTTTTATGAGGCGTTCGACGATGATGCAAAGCTGCTGGCAGAACTGCTAGATGTCACCCTGACCCGCAAGGACTATGCCGTTGAGCGCACCCAGAAGGGCAAGAGCAAAAACGAGCAGAAGCTCTACGCACCGATGGCGGGCATCCCCTACCACGCCGTTGAGAGCTACGTAGCGCGGATTGTGGCGCAGGGCTACCGGGTCGCTATCGCCGAGCAGATTAGCGAGACGGCATCGAGCAAAAGCGATACACGCCCCCGTTCGGTCTTTGCAACGGGCCTGGAACAGACCACCCGGCAGCGTGGCATTGTGCATCGTGAAGTGGTGCGCGTCGTCACTCCCGGCACGATGAACGACCCGGCGATGCTGCCCGCCACCCAGAACAACTACCTCGCGGCAGTCATTGCCGACGGTGACGCGGTCGGGCTTGCGTATGTCGATCTCAGCACGGGCGAGTTTGTTGCCACCGAATTGCATGGCGAGCGTGCGGCGGTGGAACTGGAAGGCGAACTGGCCCGCATCAACGTTGCCGAGGTGCTGGTATCCGACGATGAGCGCAGTCGCCTGCCCGGACTGGCCCCGCGCAGTGCTCATCTGAAGCAAGACCTTGCCCCGATGACCAAAGACGAGCGCGAACTGCTGCTCCCGCACGAACGGATAGCACGCCGCCTCGAACAGGAGGGCAGCGCAACGTGGGTCAAGGGGCAGGTGACGGCCTTCCCCGAATGGCGCTGGGAACTGGAAACCGCCCGCGAAGCCCTGCAACGGCAACTTGGTGTGCAATCGCTGGCGGGCTTCGGTCTGGATGGGCGCATCCTCGCGATACGGGCAGCGGGCGCAGTGGTGCAGTACATCCACACCACGCAGCGCAGCACCGCCGCCCAAGTCGCCAGCATCCGCTTTTACACGACGGGCACCTTTATGTTCCTCGACCCGCAGACGCGGCGCAACCTCGAACTGCTGGAGCACAGCACCACAGGTAAAACAAAGGGCGCACTGGTCAGCGTGCTGGACTACACCCGCACCCCGATGGGTGCCCGCATGCTGCGGCGCTGGCTCTCGCAGCCGTTGATTGACCTGCCCGCTCTGCAACGACGCCAGGATGCGGTCGCCTGCTGTGTGGACGATGGGCTACTGCGAGCCGAACTGCGCGAGGCCTTGGGCGGCATTGGCGATATGGAGCGGGCCGTCAACCGCATTGTGCAGGGGCTTGGCTTTGCCAACCCGCGTGATCTTGTGCAACTCCGGCAGGCATTGCGTGCCGTGCCCAATATTGGGGCGGCAGTCGGCGAGAGTGCAACACGGCTGTGTGTCACCGATAACATCGGTGCAGAGCAGGCCGCCATGGTCGATGCTTCCGAACCTGCCAATGGTGAGTTGTTTGATGATGAAGATGATGCCGCAGCGTTTGACGACGATGCCGACGACCTGCGTGGCACTGGTCAGACCGTGCCCCTGCTCGACCCGTGCAGCGCTGTGTTGGAACTGCTCGAACGGGCAATTGACGACGACCCGCCCGCCCTGCTTGGTGCATCGAACTACCTGCGCGCCGACACCGACGCCGACCGACCGCGCCGCGTTATTCGCCCCGGCTACGACGAACGGATGGACCAGGTGATACAGGCCAGCCGCGATGCGCAGGAATATATCAACAACCTGGAGGCCCGCGAACGTGAACGCACCGGTATCAAGTCGCTGAAGGTGGATTATAACAAGGTCTTTGGCTATTTTATCGAAGTGTCACGGTCGGTCGCCGATCAGGTGCCGTCACACTACGAACGGAAGCAAACGCTGGTCGGGGCCGAGCGTTATATCACCCTGGAACTGAAAGAATACGAAAGCATTGTGCAGAACGCGCAGCAGCGATTGGTCGAACTGGAGCGCGATGTTTTTGCACGGTTGTGTGCCGAACTGAACCAGCACAGCGCCCGCCTGCGTGCCACCGCGCAACTGCTGGCCTATCTGGATGTGTACGCCGCGCTTGGGGAAGCCGCCGTGCGTGGGCGCTACAATCGCCCCACGCTGAACGAGGGCACGCAGTTGCAGATTGCAGGCGGACGGCATCCGGTGGTTGAGCGCACGCTGGACGAGCCGTACATTGCCAACGATATAACACTTGATACCAACGAGCAGCAATTGCTGATCATCACTGGCCCGAACATGGCGGGCAAGAGCACGACATTACGTCAAGTTGCCCTGATTGTACTGCTGGCCCAGATTGGCTCGTTTGTGCCTGCTGAACAGGCCAGCATCGGCATGGTTGACCGCATCTTCACCCGCATCGGTGCCCAGGATGATATTGCCACCGGGCGCAGTACCTTTATGGTGGAGATGACCGAAACGGCGGCACTGCTGGCGCAGAGTACCCGCCGCAGCCTGATCATCCTGGACGAAGTGGGGCGCGGCACCAGCACCTACGATGGCATGGCAATTGCACGTGCGGTCGTTGAGTACATTCACAACAACCCGCGCCTGCAATGCCGCACCTTGTTTGCAACGCACTACCACGAACTGACTGTTCTGGAAACGTTGCTGCCGCGTGTAAAGAATTACCATATGGCGGCAGTGGAGCAGGATGGGCGCGTGGTCTTCCTGTATGAGCTACGGCGAGGTGGGGCCGACCGGAGCTATGGTATTCACGTTGCAGAACTGGCGGGCATTCCGCGTCCAGTCATTCGCCGTGCCACCGAATTGCTGGCCGAACTGGAACAGCGCAGTGCCTCGCCCACGTTTGATGCTGAGGCCACCCCACCTGCACCGGCTCCCGCCGCACCACCTACAACAGACGACACCCAGCTTTCGTTGTTTGACGCCGCACCGAATCCTGTGGTTGAATATCTAAAGCGGCTGAATATTGAAGAACTCAGCCCGATAGAAGCGATGACCCGATTGTATGAGTTGCAGCAGATGGCCCGACAGCCTCGCGAACAGCGGTGAGCACAGGAGGACACACCAGCGTGCAGATAGTTCATTCTCTTGAGCAACGGATCACTGAACGTCCTGTTATCCTGACAATAGGCAAGTTTGACGGGGTGCATCTGGGGCACCGCCGCCTGATCTTGCAGGCAATAGAGCGGGCCAGCGTTACCGGCAGTGTCAGCGCTGTGCTGACGTTTCACCCACACCCGCGCACCGTGCTCAATCCCAAAGTTGAGTTCAAGCTCCTGACCAGCATCGAAGAACGGGCCGCACTGGTAGCCGAACTGGGAGCCGATTATTTTGTAGTGGTGCCCTTCAACCACGAAACAATGAGTACCCCCGCCTATGAGTACGTGGTTCGGCTCTGCACTGCGATGCCCATACGTGAGCTATGGGTTGGTGCAGGATTTGCTCTGGGCCGTAAGCGCGAGGGCACCGTTGAGCGGCTACGCGAGATCGGGCAGGAACTTGGCTACACCGTTGGCACTGTTGGCCCGGTCGAACTGGATGGGCAGGTGGTAAGTGCCTCACGGGTGCGGCACTTGCTCGGTGATGGCGCAATCGAGCAGGCCAACCAGTTACTCGGACGGGCCTTCTGGGTGCGTGGCCTCGTGCAGCAAGGCGATCAGCGTGGGCGTACTATTGGCTTTCCCACCGCCAACCTGAGCGTTGCGCCTGACCATATTGTACCTGCCAACGGGGTATATGCCTGCTGGAGTGTCATTGAAAGCGGCCCGTATGCCAGCGCCGAACCATTGCCCACGGTCACGAATGTTGGAGTACGCCCCACCTTCGACGGCACCCGCCGCACCATCGAAGCACACCTGCTCGACTGGAGCGGCGACCTGTACGGGCAAACACTGCGGCTGTCGTTTGGTGAGCGGCTGCGAGCCGAACGCAAGTTTGCCGACATTGACGAACTGGTTGCACAGATTGGGCAGGATGCACAGCAGGCCCGCACCGTCCTACAGGCTATTACAGCAAAAGCGAGGAACGAATGAGTATCGACACCCACCACCCGCCGACCGCCCTCGAGCAGCTTGTCTACCCGGAAAGCGATGGACAACCCATGGCCGACAATACCCTGCAATTCCGCTGGATTGTTATCATCAAGGAGAACCTGGAAACCCTGTTCCAGCAGCGCCCGGATGTGTTTGTGGCTGGTGACTTGCTGTGGTACCCGGTCGAGGGCCGACCCGACATTCGCCGCGCCCCCGATGCGATGGTCGTCTTCGGGCGTCCCAAAGGTGACCGGGGAGCCTACCTCCAATGGAAAGAGGCCCACATCGCGCCCCAGGTCGTCTTCGAGGTGTTGTCGCCGGGCAATACCCCTTCCGAGATGGCCCGCAAGCTGCTGTTCTACCAGCAGTACGGCGTGGTCGAGTACTACCTCTACGACCCCGACACCAACACCTTGCACGGCTGGCTGCGCCAGGACGAACAGTTGCTGCCCATCCCGACCATGGCGGGTTGGGTCAGTCCCCGCCTGGGTATGCGCTTCGATCTGAGCGGGCCTGTCCTAGTGTTGTACTCCCCAGATGGTGAGCGCTTTCTGAGCCACAGCGAACTGCACAGCCAGCGCAACACCGAGCGCAGCCGTGCTGAGCAAGCCGAGCAACGGGCCGAGCAGGAGCGCAGCCGGGCCGAACAAGCCGAGCAACGGGCCGAACGACTGGCGGCCCGCCTGCGTGAACTGGGCATCGACCCGAACGATATGCAGGGGCAGGTTTAAAGAGCCTACCCGTGCACAGTACATGCTCATTGCAAGGTATTAACGGGTGCGGAGTTCTACCTCGATCTGGGCTACGTCCGTGGGGAGGGCCACGCTCGGCACCACGTACTGGCTGCTCAGGCCAACCTGTTCAATCGTATATGGTACTGGTTGCCCATTGATCGATACACCGCGCACGCTCCGTGTATCAGCGGGCAGCATCAACCGTGCTGTAACCTGTTGTCCGCTGCCTGTCGTTTCCAGCCGCAGGTAGGTACGCCCGCGTTCTTCGGTACGCTGCCAGCGATAGGCAACATATCCATCCGAGGCAGCATAACGCGTCACAACATAGGCTGTCTCAACGTCGTTCCGCACGCTCCAGCGCGGGCTAATCGTCACGTCGCTGAAACGAATACCATTATCGACCACGCCCGCCGCGCCTTCAATCAGGCCGCCGACCATAGCACTTGCCCCCCATCCATCGGTAGGAATGGTGTCATCGCTGCCAATACCTGGCCCACCAGTTGGGTAGTACCAGAGGAAGGTCTGTCCAGTGCGTTCGATCAGGTCGTAGTAGCGGCGCAGAATATCGAAGCCGTAATCTTCATAGCCGTGGTTGAATGCCCCCCGCGCAAGCTCGCCGCCGACGAGTGGCATAATGCCACCATTCACATACTCACCAGGACGTTCGCCCAGCCGATTGGCCAGTCCAAAGCTCCCCGCCGGGAAGGGCGGATCAATGCTGAACCACTCGGCGAAGGCTACCCTATCACGCTGCTGCAAACGGCTGCGGTATTCATTGATAATCGCCTGTCCTTGATCAAACGAGAGCACACCCCGGTTTAGTGCAATCGCATTCGAGAGGCTCAGTTGTTTCGACTCGTCAACACCAGGCACATCGTAGGGCCAGAGCTTGACATGGTGTGTGTAGAAGCTGCCGTTCCAGCTCATATTGTTGAGCCGGATCATAATATCGCGGGCTAGTGCGCGGCGTTGTGCAGCGCTCTGTGGATCGCCCAGATATTCCTCGACCGTCGCCAGTGCATTGAGTGCCTGCGCCAACCCGGTATTGTCGCCATGGAAGATGCCCCACTTGGTATCGGCGTCAATCCAGTGGCGCGGCGCGGGTTGCTGGGTGTTGGGGTCTATCGTCGAGGGTCCATACTCAAAGTCCCAAGTATCAATAGTGAAGGGCCGCATCACCAGGCCCAGCGTTGGCTCCCAGCGGATCGGGTCAGTCAGGGTATAGTTAAGTGCTCGTTGCATCGCTTCGAGGTGAGATAGAAGCCACGCATCATCACCCGTCATCTGCCACGCCTCATAGACTGCCAGCACATACAGGTATTCCACATCTGCCTCAACCGGGGTGCGGAAGGCCGGAATGTTGAATTCAGGGCGGGCCAGAAAATCGGGAAAGCTGCCATCGGGATACTGTTCACGCCGGAAGGCATCCAGCAGGCTGGTTACATCTGCGTCGAAGTAACGGAAAGCACGCCCCTGATAATAGTGGTCGCGCAGCCATAACAATGGGCTGTCGGGTGAACGATACCCGTGTACGTACTGTCCATCCAGCACATAATTGAGTTGTGCGCCCAACATAAAGTCGCGCACCTGACTGTACAGGAGATCAATGTCTTCTACGCCGGTTGCTACGGTTGAGGTAGCATCCAGGGTATACAATGGGCCATCGGCTACGACGCTCCCACTTGCAAAGAGCAGCGCGGTGTGTTCGCCGAGCGTGCCGCGTGGGACGACCCGTACCAGGGCCAGCCCACTGGTCACCGGAAATTCCCAGTTGCCGACTGCTCGCCCGGTGCTGTCGTAGACCACCAGCACCGCCGGGCCAGTATAATCTGGGATTGAGACGGTGATCGCGGCAGGTTGCAGCGGTTGCACAACGGGCTGAGCGCTCTTGAACGAGGCTGCCGCTTCCTGTGACCAGAGGGGCGCGGCAGCGGGCAGGCTGACGGTGAGCAGCAGCACAAGCAGCACTCCCGACAGCCGACGTATCAAACGGTGTGTTGGCATAACCATCCTTCCGAGGTTTCTCTGAGGTTTGTTTGCAGAAACGATGCACACTATGGCGCGGGTAGTATATCATAGAGACGGACAAGACAGAAATGCATGCGGCTGAGATCTTGATGAAGGAGTACCTGATATGCAGCTTGGGATGATGAACGACCCACGCAAGGATGCCTGCGCTGAGGCACGCTGGGCCGCTGAGCATGGCTTCGAATTTCTTGACCTGACGATCGAAGGGCCAGCAGCAAGCCTTGAGCAGCTTGCTGTGCCCGAACTACACCGTATCCTGGCGGAGAGTGGCCTTGCGGTGGTGGGGCATACAGCGTGGTATCTTCCCTTTGCATCGCCGTTTGCAGCAGTGCGGCGGGCTGCCATCGAGAGTGCCGCAGCCACCTTCGAGACCTTTGCACAGGTGGGTGCAGCATATGTCAATGTGCATCTGACGTTTGCGCCGCGCCTGTTTCCTTCCGAGCTATGGCTTGATTGGAATGGTGAGTGCTTTGCCGAGCTCGCCGAACGCGCCGAGGCGTATCAGTTGCAAGTAATGGTTGAGCACCCTCCAAGCGGCAGCATTGGCGTGAAGGAGATTGGCCGCGTGCTTGATGCCGACAAGCGGCTCGGGTTTCATCTGGATGTGGGGCATGCCAACGTGGGCGGCAACAAGCTCGAAGCGTTGCTCAAAGCCTTTGGGAATCGGCTGGTACACGTGCATATGAGCGATAACCACGGCAATCATGACGAGCACCTGCCACTCGGCGCAGGCACGATAGACTATCCGAAGGCGATTCGCATGCTGCGCCAAAGCGGGTACAATGATACCATTACACTCGAAGTATTCAGTGCCGACCGTGATTACCTGCTCTTGAGTGCGCAGAAGGTGCGCCGCTGGTGGGCCGCAGCAGAGCACACGGATGAACCATGACAGGAGGGGCCGTCATGACAACCGAAACACCAGAGAAGCACCTTACCCTGACTATCGCCGCGAGCGACCTGGAAACCCTGCTGCGCCGCATTGTGCGCGAAGTCGTGCAGGAAGTGGTGCGAGAAGAAGTTGTCCTTTTAATTCAGGAACACGAATTACATATACTCGATGCGCTTGCCAACAGCTTCCCTGAAGATCCGGAAGAGGATGCCCGCCTGCTGGCTGATGCGCTGGTAACGTACGAGCAGGCAAAAGCCCATCCTGAAAGGCTCATTTCGTGGGAAGATGCCCGCAAGGAACTTGCACGGGCGGAGGCGGCTGGTGAGCTACCCATTGAGCACGGATAGAAGGCCGCCGGGGGACTGAAGTCCCCGGCTACCACTTACAAAGCCCGCCTGCGCGGGCTGAGTGGCAGCCCCAAAAGGCGTGTAGCAACCCGGCGCTGATGAGCGTTTCCACATCCAACCGGACAGAGACCTCGCGGGAGAGGTGCGGTTTGGAACCGCACGCGGCTGCACGCCGCGCCTGCAATAAAATAAAGCGTGTACTATTATTGAGCATTTTTTTTATCTAAGCTATGCCCGCCGCTGGCGACGAAGATACAGCAGAGAGGAGTTGAGCCACTATGACCAGACCGCGTATTATGACTGGTGACCGTCCGACCGGGGCCATGCACCTGGGCCACTATGTTGGCACGCTCGCCAATCGGGTGCGCCTGCAAGATGCCTATGAGTGCTTTTTTATTGTTGCCGACCTGCATACGCTCACGACGAACATTGAGCGTGAGAAGGTCGCGCAGGTCAACCAGCATATCCGCGATGTGGTGCTGGATAACTTGAGCGTCGGGATCGACCCGGAACGCAGCCATTACTATTTGCAGTCGCTCATTCCACAGATTCCTGAAATGGCGCTGATTTTCTCCAACCTTGTCACCGTGGCGCGTCTCAGCCGGGTGCCCACCCTGAAGGAAGTAATGGGCAACCTGAGCATCTCCGAAGAGTCGCTGGGACTGTTGAGCTATCCCGTCTTGCAGGCCGCCGACATTCTCTGTGTACGCGCCAATCTGGTACCCGTCGGCAAAGACCAGGCCTCGCACCTGGAAGTGACCCGCGAGATTGCACGGCGCTTCAACTTCCTGTATGCCAGCGAAGAGCGGCCTGTGCTGCCCGAACCAGATACCCTGATTGGCGACGTGCCTACGCTGATAGGGCTGGATGGGCAGGCCAAAGCCAGCAAGAGCCTCGGCAATGCTATTCTGCTGACCGACGATGCCGCCACCGTTGAGCAGAAGGTACGCGGTATGTACACCGACCCCAACCGCATCCGGGCCGATATTCCGGGGCGGGTCGAGGGCAATCCGGTGTTTATCTATCACGATGCGTTTAACGACCACAAAGAAGAAGTTGACGACCTGAAAGAGCGCTATGCTCAGGGCAAGGTGGGCGATGTGGAAGTCAAGCGCAAACTGGCGGCGGCGATCAATCGCTTCCTCGACCCGATCCGCGAGCGCCGCGCCGAACTGGAACGCAACCCACGCATTGTGGAAGAAGTGCTGGCAGCGGGTAGCGAACGTACCCGCGCCGAGTCTGCCGAGACGCTCTACCTGATGAAAGAGGCGATGGGGCTGATGTGGGGCGCACAGCAGTAACCAGCACAGAAAGAGGGTATTTATTATGTCAACAGAGATACGCTGGACAACCGCTGACCTTGAAGCGCTGCCCAACGATGGCAAACATTATGAGATCATCGACGGAGCATTATATATGTCAACCCGTCCCGATTGGCATCATGACTTTGTTTGCGGTCGCATGTTCCGTTTTCTTGATGAATGGAATGAACAAACCAACCTGGGCTTGGCGATGCTCACTCCGGGTCTGATTTTCGCCGACGATGACAATGTTAGCCCGGATGTGATATGGATGAGCCGCGAACGTGTCGCCGGAGCAACCGACGATAAGGGCCATCTGCGCAGAACCCCTGAGATTGTGGTCGAGGTGCTCTCGCCGGGGCAGCCCAACTACGAGCGTGATAAAGATATCAAGCGCAAGCTATATTCACGGCGCGGCGTGCGCGAGTACTGGCTGATCGACTGGCAGTTGCAGCAGGCCGAGATCTACCGCCGTGAAGAGACGATGCTGGTGCTGCACGCCACACTCTACGCCGATGATATGCTGCAATCGGCGCTCCTTCCGGGCTTTGGCTGCCGACTTGGGCGGCTGTTTGCAGATATATGAGACTATGAGGATATCAACCATGTATTACCCTACCCGTGCAGAAGTAGAAACGCTGCGGACACAGGGCAATCTGTGCCCCATCTACCGTGAAATATTAGCCGACCTCGAAACACCTGTCTCGGCCTACCTGAAGATTGCACGCGGCTCCTCGCATAGCTTCCTGCTCGAAAGCGTGGAGGGTGGGCAGCACATCGCCCGCTACTCCTTCCTGGGCAGCAATCCTTATCTGGTGCTGCGGATGGATGGCGGCACGGCCCACGCAGTGCAGGGAGGGTACAAGCAGGTGTTACCCTACACCGATCCGCTGGTAGTGCTTGGCAGCTATCTGCGTGAGTATCGCCCGGTGCGCCTGCCCGACCTGCCGCGCTTTGTGGGGGGGGCCGTGGGCTATATGAGCTACGAGACGGTGAACTATTTTGAAGAGCGGCTCCCCCATTTGCAGGGCAGCGACTACACCATGCCCGAAGCGATCTGGATGTTTGTAGATACGCTGCTGGTGTTCGACCATCTGCGCCACCGCATTCAGGTTGTGTCGCATGTACATCTGGATACCGACGACCTCGACGCCGAGTACCAGCGCGGCATCGAGCGTATTGAGCAGATGATCAAGCTACTGCGTCAGCCGCTCACCCCCGGCGACCTGACCCGCCGCGAATCGGCTGGTGAGCGGGGCGACGTTCGCTCGAATGTGAGCAGCGCACAGTATGAAACATTTGTCGAGCGGGCCAAAGCATACATTATGGCGGGCGATATCTTCCAGGTTGTGCCCTCGCAGCGCTTCCGCCGCCCCACCAGTGCCGACTCATTCAGTATCTACCGAGCACTGCGCACGATCAACCCCTCGCCGTATATGTTCTATATCCACGCACCAGAGGGCGATCTGGTAGGGGCCTCGCCCGAATTGCTGGTACGGGTGATTGATGGCGAAGTGACAACCCACCCCATCGCAGGCACGCGCCCCCGTGGGAAGACCCTTGCCGAAGATGCAACGCTTGCCGAGGAGTTGATCCAGGACGAAAAAGAAATTGCCGAGCACCTGATGCTGGTAGACCTGGGCCGCAACGATATCGGGCGCGTCAGTGTGCCTGGTAGCGTCACGGTGCCAGTGTATATGTCGGTTGAGAAGTATAGCCACGTGATGCACATTGTCTCGCACGTCACCGGACGGTTGCGCTCCGACCTGCACGCCCTGGATGCGCTGCGGGCCTGCTTCCCGGCGGGCACCGTCAGCGGTGCGCCCAAGATCCGGGCGATGGAAATTATCAGCGAACTGGAAGGCATCCGCCGTGGCATCTACGCGGGCTGTGCGGGGTATATCAACTTCAATGGCGACCTGGATACCTGTATCAGCCTGCGAACGATGGTGGTGCAGCATGGGGTAGCGTATGTGCAGGCAGGTGGCGGCGTGGTGGCCGATAGCGACCCGGCAACCGAGTATCACGAGAGTTGCAACAAGGCGGCGGCGCTGCTGCGGGCCATTGAAATGGCGGAGGAACTGACATGACAGTGTATCCGGCCCTGCCAGATGATTATACGATCCTCGCGCTTGAAACATCCTGCGACGAAACCGCCGCCGCGATTGTGCGCGGTGGGCGCACGATAGTAGCCAATGTGGTGGCAACGCAGCTTGATGCGCATCGGCGCTACGGCGGTATTGTGCCCGAAGTGGCCTCGCGCCAACACATTCTGAGCCTGCCGCCAGTGCTCGCCGAAGCGCTTGCGGCATTGCCGAACAGGTGGGACGATATCCACGCCATAGCAACCACCTACGGCCCCGGTCTGAGCGGTGCGCTGCTGACAGGGCTTAATACGGCCAAGGCGCTAGCGTGGCAGCGTGGCCTGCCGCTGGTAGGTGTCAATCATCTGGAGGGGCATATCTATGCAAGCTGGCTACTGCCCGAACCCGACCAAACGCCGCAGGATGTACCAGAGCCACAATTCCCACTGATTGCGCTGGTTGTGAGTGGCGGACACACCGTGCTAGCACTGGTGCGTGGACACGGCGAATATCACTTGCTTGGACAGACGCGTGATGATGCAGTGGGCGAGGCATTCGACAAGGTGGCGCGTATCCTGGGCCTGGGCTTTCCGGGTGGCCCTGCCATTCAGCAGGCCGCCGAGGGTGTGCAGGGAGCCAGTTCGCTGCCGCGTGCGTGGCTGCGCGACAGCTACGATTTTTCGTTCAGCGGGTTGAAGACGGCAGTACTCCACAAGGTACAGGAGCGTCAGCAGCAAGAGGCGAAGATTGTGCCGCCTGCCGAGAGCCGGGGTCGTCGGGGGGGCAAGCCGCGACCGTCCGATGAGGTTGCCCCTGCCGAGCAACCCGCACCGCGCCCCCCCCAGCACGACCAGTTTGTACAGCAGATGGCTTATGCCTTTCAGGAGTCGGTGGTGGATGTGCTGACCACCAAGACTGTCGAGGCAGCGGTGCAGTATAGTGCAAAAGAGATTGTGCTGGCCGGCGGTGTCGCAGCGAATGTGCGGCTCCGGGCCGAACTGACGCGGCGGGCCGCTGTGCCTGTACGCTACCCACCCATCCAGCTCTGCACCGATAACGCCGCGATGATTGCCGCCGCTGCCTTCTATCGGTATCAGGTGGGGGTGCAGCAGGGCTGGCACCTAGATGTACAGCCCGGACTGGCCCTGGGTGCAGGGCCGTCGGACGACTAACGCCGCGCCCTATATTATGAAGCCGCCTGCACAGGCTCCCTCCTCGTTCGCTCAAGGGGCGCGGGGCAGCGGTGAGGGGGATTTATAGGGACAACCCTATTTGAGCAGTGCAATCACTTCGATTTCGACGCGGGCACCTTTGGGCAGCGCCGCCACCTGAAAGGCTGAACGCGCCGGTGGTTCGTTGGTGAAGTACTCACCATAAATGGCATTCATGGCCGCAAAGTCGGCAATATCTGCCAGAAAGACGGTTGTCTTGACCACCCGCTCCAGCGCACTCCCCGCCTGCGCCAACACCGCCTTGAGATTTTCTAGCACCTGCCGCGTCTGGGCCTGCACATCGCCATCAATCAACTCGCCGGTTGCCGGGTCAAGCGCTACCTGACCAGCGAGGAACACCAGACTATCAGTGCGAATGGCCTGCGAATAAGGGCCTACCGGTTCGGGTGCGTTGGATGTGTGAATCACAGTGCGGCTGCTCATGAGGGTATCCTCCTCTTTCCTGCTGGGTATCGGTGTCTTGTGCCGCCATTATAGCATGCAATGCCCAAAACGAGTTGACACAGCACAGAAAAACGAGTATTCTTATAGTACTGTACAAAGAATCCCTGTAGCGGTATCTGCAGGAATGGGAAAGTTACAACAGCTAATGAACGTCTTTTATCCCTATATGCATAAACCCGTTGTCAGTCGCGCTGCCCGTCTGCGCTGGCTTGCGAGCGCATGCTCCCTTGCCAGTCCAGGGCAGATGTGTCGGACACGCCTGCATATGGTGTTGTGTTGGGCGGGCTATTGGCAAACCAGGGTAACACGCTCTATTCAGGCAGTATCTTCTGCAAGCTGCGGGGTTAGTATCGCTCTCTAAGCAGGTTTGAGGTTATACCTTCTTAGAGAGCACTGTTGAAACTATCACAACAATGTGCTTTTGAGGAGGTTCACCTTGCGAGTCCTGGTCCTCAACGCGAGCTACGAACCACTACAGATTATCTCGGTGCGGCGTGCCGTTGTGTTGCTTCTGCAAGAAAAGGCCGAACTGGTCGAAGCGGCAGAGCAGCAACTCCGTGCATCCGGTTTTGCAATGGATATTCCGCTGGTTATTCGGTTGGTACGCTATATCAAGATCCCGCGTCAGCTCAAGCTGCCGTGTTCGCGGCGGGGCGTGCTGGCCCGCGACCGTGAAACGTGCCAGTACTGTGGCATTCAGCCGGGGCGCATTCACCTGACTATCGACCATGTGATCCCCCGGTCGCAGGGTGGCCTGACCCAGTGGGACAATGTGGTAACAGCCTGTCGTGAATGCAACCGCAAAAAGGGTGGACGCACCCCTGAGCAGGCCAATATGCCGCTGAAGATCAAGCCGCGTCAGCCGCAGTATGTGGCCTTTGCGCTGCTCGGCGAACTCGAACGCCACGATGTCTGGCGCAAGTATGCCTATACCTCATAACGCTTTACCATAGTGTGGTAGTCTTTACACAGCACGAGCACATACTCGTGCTGTTTTATTTACTGTAGTCAATATTCTTTTACTACACCTCGTATCTTTCTGCGTCATCTTTCGACCATACCTCTACTGTCTCTAGACTGACTCCGGGAAGCCGATATGATATTGTAACTGTGCCATCAACGTTTACCAGGAATGAGGCGTTGATCCAGTCGCAGAGCGAAGCGTGATAGTGGATCCCCCCCTCCACTACCACGCTTCTGCTTTTTTATGGGTGGGCTGCTGCGCAATTACTTTCGCTGTCATACTTTCTTGCCTAATACATAATCAATGCCCGCTTGCAGGGTACTCCGGGCCACAAAATCTTGCAGGTTAATTCCACTGGCGACAAAGGCTTGGGCCATAGCAGGCTGCACCCCGGTGATCACAACCCGTACCCCCAGCAGGCGAATGGTGTTGAGGAGGTCGATCAGGGCTTGCGTGACACCATCACCAATCTCACGCACGCCCGTTACATCAAGCAACAATACTTGAATGCGGGCGTGGTCGAAGTACGTAAGCACGGTGTCGCGTATTTGTACAAACCGGTGCTCACGCAGGCTTCCGATCAGCGGCACAACCACGACCCGCTCCATCACGGGGATGATTGGTGATGATAGCTCGTGCAGCAGGGCTTGCTGCTCCTGAATAATCTGCTCCCGCAGTGCCTCGCTCTCACGGGCGGCTGCGAGATAGCGGGCCTGGGCAGCAAGTTCGGCTTGTGAGGCGGCTAACGCCTGTTCCTGTGCTACAGCCGTCTCACGGCGTTCCGTCTCCAGACTGCTTGCCATCTGATCAATCGCCAGGGCAAGTTGACCCAATTCAGTAGTACTTGTCTGCACATGCGGACGCGCAGATAAATCGCCGTGGGCAATCGCTTGCGTTGTGGCTTGTAACTGACGGATAGGATGCAGCAAAAAGCGCGTGCTGCCCCAATAGACAAGCCCTAGCACGGCGATGATTCCTATCACAAAGAAGATCGAGACCCACACCAGGAACGTGATCGTATCACCACGGACCACCGTGTAGGGGTAGATCACCACCACATAGCCCACCAACCGCCCCGTGACCGTGATGCGATTGAAGGCGACGATACTGGGCACGCCGCTAATCATGCGGGTCTGGCGTATCCCTTCGGGGTTATCACCAAAAGTGGCGAACAGATCGGCATCTAGAAGAGTGTTCACCATGCCAGGGTCATCGGAATGAGCACCGATCCGGCCTGCACGGTCCGTTACGAGCACAACCACCCCTGCCGGGCGGGGCAGTGCTGCAAGCTCCTCGCCAACCTGGGCGAAGTCCACCGCCGCGACAAGGTAGGCGTTAAATGAGCCATCGGAGTTAGGGCGAAGCGGTGTTGCGATATGGATACCAGGCTCGTTTGTGATACGACCAATCGTTACTTCTCCGATCCCTATCGTCCGATTGGCTATCAAGTCCCGATGATAGGCGCGGTCGGCGTTGACGACACGCTCGTTGCGGGGCAGAGGGGGCACATTGGCGCAAATCGTACGCCCTTTGATATCTTGCACCGCATTAAACACAGGCCGGGTGACATTCAGCCCGGAAGCTTGGCGACCAAGAAAAGCGTTGCATCCTCGCTCACGAACCAGCGAAACATCATCGAGCGTCTGAGCGGGCAGCACGCTGACGGATTGCATCAGTTGTTGGGCAAAGATGAGGGATTGGAAGCGCTCTTCGAGACGAGCGGCGACCGGCCCGGCAAGGTTGCGACTCTCGCGTTGGGCAGTCTGTTCTGCATCCTGTAGCTGTAATGTGATGCCCACGCTAAACAAGGCGACCAGCGGCACAACCACGCACGCCAGTAACAGCAAGAGCATGGCACGCAAACTCACGGGGTAACTCCTTTTAATGAAATCCAGGTAACGAGTGATCAGACCAGGTTATGAGGGAGTGCTAGAGGCTGATATTCTTAATCTTTGTATTCAAAGCATTGATTTTGTGCAACACAATAACCAATACTCGCTCACAGTATACTCCCAGCCACAAGGGTATGCAAGCCTGTTTCACCTGTGACCCATCGATAGGCCAGAGCAGATTGCGCTCCTCATTCCGACACTGGCTGTTTTTACGTAGATGTGTCGTACGTCAAACTATCATTTTTGTATATGCTGCTTCTCAGTATCTATACCTCTGCATTATATTCCTCATACAATTGGCCCCGAAATCCATGAAAAATGACAAAATGCTTACGTTTACATGATCGAATTGCGCTGCTCTCACGGCGAGCCGTGTCTCCTCCACGGCTCGCCGCCCCAAATACGTGTGCTGCTTCGATACAATGGTGTATTCCAACACCATTGCGCGAGCCTTTTTAATTTTTTCTAACTGCATCAGCATCGTTCTGTCATCTTATCGTCATGTCTTCATCTTCTCAATGACTACACTACTGCATACAATCAGGATAGTAGTACTGCTATTTGTTGGCAGCACTCCAATGGCAATGTTGATTTACGGCATTTTACTGCTCTTACAGGCATATCTATATCAGACGAGCAGTGCCCGACAGGTCGAATTAAGCGAGGATGTTCAGTGTTGAGGAGGACATAGACATGCAGCGCAAGCAATTCCCCCCCCATACGACGAGCAGCACCAGCACCGCTACCACCAGCGGGCCACGCGGTGATGTTGTGCGGAAGCGCCTGACCCACACCCCACCCATCGCCGCCGATGCTACGCTGGAACCGGATAGTATGATTCGTTCGATGGATCTTGGTTCGCTGATGCGGCGCTGTGCCGCCGAGAGTGAGCGCTTTTATCGCGGGCAGCAGCACGACACACGCTATAGCTATGAACTGTTTCGCCGTGCGCTGGTGGAGCGCAACGAAGCGGCCTGGGAACAACTTTACCAGCACTACAATAGCCTAGTCGAAGGCTGGGTGCGGCGCAGCGGGGCCTTCATCAGTAGCGGCGAAAGCAGCGAGTATTTTGTGGTAGGAGCCTTCACCAAGTTCTGGCGGGCTATTTCGCCCGAACGGTTCGAATCGTTCCCGACCCTGGCTTCGCTGCTGCACTACCTGCAATTGTGTGCGACCAGTGTCGTCATTGATAGCGTGCGGGCGCAGTCGTGGGCCGAGGTGCTGCCCGAAGATACCATCCATCATACCCACGCCGCACCGCAGCACTCGCCCGACGAAGAAGCCATGCGCCGTGTCCACAGCGAAGAGTTCTGGCAGATTATCAATGAGCAACTGAACGGCGAGGATGAGCGTGTGGTGGTGTACTGCTCGTTTGTGCTTGGCCTGACACCGCGTGCCATCTTCGCACGCCGTAACGATCTGTTTCGTACTGTCAACGATGTGTACAACGTGAAGCGCAATGTCCTGGGCCGCCTGGGGCGCAATGCACAGCTGCGGCAGATGGCAACCGCTTCGTGAGACAGCGAGCCATTGCATCATTAAAAAACCCTCCCGTGCTATGACGGGAGGGTAACCACCTTCACACAGGGTTCCTATGCAGATGCAGGGCGGGTTTTAGTCGCCGTTTTCCACTTGTCAGCAATGAACGCAGCGAGGTCGGCCACACGTACCGAATAGCCCCACTCGTTGTCGTACCACGACACAACCTTGAACAGGTTGCCGCCGGCATCGGACGTCAGTTCCAGGTCGACAATGCTGCTGCGCGAGTCGCCAATGTAGTCGCTGCTCACCAGCGGCTCATTGCTCACACCGAGAATACCTTCCATGTCTTCGCTCTGGCTGGCCTCGATAAAGGCATTGTTGATCGCTTCAATCGAGGTCTGCTTGTCCAGCAGCACAGTGAAGTCTACAATCGACACCGTCGGCGTAGGCACACGCAGCGCGTAGCCGGTAAACTTGCCCTTCAGTTCGGGAATAACCAGTTCGACCGCACGCGCCGCACCCGTCGAGGTTGGCACAATGTTGATCGCTGCCGCACGCGCCCGGCGCAGATCGCGGTGCACGTTGTCTTGCAGGTTCTGGTCCATCGTATACGAGTGAATGGTAGTCATAATGCCACGCACAATACCAAAGCGGTCGTTGAGCACTTTGGCGACTGGAGCGAGACAGTTGGTGGTGCAGGATGCATTCGAAATGACGTGATGGGTTTCGTTGTCATACTTATCTTCGTTCACACCCAGCACAATCGTAATATCTTCCTTTTTGGCAGGGGCCGAAATAATCACTTTCTTGGCACCAGCCTGCAAGTGCAGCGCGGCCTTGTCACGCTCGGTGAAACGACCAGTTGACTCAATAACAATATCAACACCCATATCGCCCCAGGGCAGTTTCGACGGGTCGCGCTCTTCGAGTGCGGCGATGTTCATCGTTAACGTTTCACCCAGGTCCTCATCGCCAAACTCAACAATCAGCTTATCTTCGGTCGCCGAAACATTGCCACCGAACTCGTGATAGGTCGAGTCATACTTTAGCAGGTGGGCCAGCGTCGTGTTATCGGTCAGGTCGTTGATGGCAACTACTTCGATATTGTCGTAGCCAGAGTCCAGGATGGCCTTAAAGGTCTGCCGTCCGATGCGACCAAAACCATTGATTGCCACTCGTGCCATCGCTCTACCTCCTCCTTGATTCAATATTCCAGTTTAGATACACGCATGTACACGGACTGTGGGAATTGCTGTCATTATAGCATGCTCATTTTTTATAGCAACTGACAGGTCCACTTGCCAACCAGCGACCGCCACCACGCCGCAATATGCTACAATGCGTGCCGGATAATCTATACATACAATACGGATTGCACAATGTGGGCCAAACATATCGCTGTCAATGCGCACCTGCTTGCCCATACCGAAAGCTTTCGGCGGGCGGGCGTGTCGCACTATATCGAACAGGTGCTGCGCCACCTAGGTCAGATCGACCAGACTAACCGCTACAGCATTTATACCACCCGTGGCCTGGGAGCCGATGCGCTGGGCCTGCCCGCCAACTTTGGTGTTTATCCAAGCCGCTTCCCCACCATCAACCCGCGTGTGCGTATTCCGTGGGAACAGGCGCTTGCACCGTTGCTGCTGCGCCGTATTGGGGCCGACCTGTTCCACGGGACGCTCAACGTCGTGCCGTTCGCCTGCCCCGTGCCCAGCGTGGTTACCATTCACGATCTGGCATTTATTCGCTTTCCGCAAACCTTCCGCTCGTATAATCGCACCTATCTCGACTTTGCTACCCGCCTGAGCGCTCGCCGTGCAACCCGTATTCTAGTGGTATCAGAGCACACAAAACACGAGGTGATTGGTATCCTGGGCGTGCCTGCCGAGCGAGTAGTTGTCACGCCCAATGCGGCCCGTGCCCACTTTCAGCCACCCGACCCGCAGGTGCTGGCCCGCTTTCGGCAGCAGAAAGGGCTACCCGATCAGTTTGTGTTATACGTGGGCACGCTCGAACCACGCAAAAACCTGCCGACCCTGATCGAAGCCTATCAGCAGGTGGCCCGCCACAGCAGCGCCCCGCTGATCATTGGTGGCGGCAAAGGCTGGCTGTATCAGTCCATCTTCGAGCGGATCGACGCACTGAACCTGCGCGACCGGGTGCAGTTTGTCGGCTACCTGCCCGAAGAAGAATTGCCGCTGTGGTATGCCGCCGCAACCGTGTTTGTCTTCCCATCGCTCTACGAAGGCTTTGGGATGCCGCCACTCGAAGCGATGGCCTGCGGCACGCCCGTTGTCACCTCCAACACGACTAGCCTGCCCGAAGTGGTGGGCGATGCTGGCCTGATGATTGACCCGCACAACGCCGATGCACTAGCGGCAGCAATCCGGCGGGTACTGGATGACACCGACTTGCACGCCAACATGCGGCAACGCGGCTTGCACCAGGCAGCGTGCTTTACGTGGAGCGCTACTGCCGCAGCAACCCGCGCAGTCTATGAGGCAGTGGGTGTGGTATAATGAGAAGGGAAGTGTATTTGATGCGTATAGAATTTACGCCGTGTACTGCGATACACGTAGCAAATAATTAACGTAATACTGCATAGTAAGGAGTAGTGTCATGACTTTTGCAGGTGATTTGCTCGTTCTGGGCATTGGTGGACTTGGCCCGTGGGAATTGCTCATCATCCTGTTGATTGTCATTGCCGTGTTTGGTGCAAGCCGCATCGCTGGCATTGGCAGCGCTATCGGCGGCAGCATCCGCGAATTCAAGAAGGCTGTGCGCGACGGCGATGCAGACGCCCCGACTACCAAGACCGAAACCAAGGGTGAAGCGACCGAGCAGAAGGCATAGGCTCCCTCAGTGCTGTGTCACGGTGGCAGCAGATAGCCGCTCCCACCCCAGAGGAACAGTGTTATTCTGAGAAGGCGTCAGCCGCAGCAGGCCCGATACCTGCTGCCCTGGCGCGTTTTTATTGAAATGTGATAGTAGAACAAAATGGCTGGCGAACTTTTTGATAAAGCAACGATTGTCATAAAATCGGGCAGCGGCGGCAATGGCGCGGCAACCTTCCGCCGCGAGAAGTATATTCCACGTGGTGGCCCCAACGGGGGCGACGGTGGGCGCGGCGGGCACGTTTATATTGTTGCCGACCCGAATATGAGCTCGCTGGTGCAATTCCGCTACGAGCAGCGTTTTATTGCTTCCAATGGCGGGCACGGTGGCAAAAACTCGCGCACCGGCAAGCAGGGCCGCGATGTGTATGTACGTGTTCCGGTGGGCACCATCGTCCGCACCGAGATTGAAGACGAGCCGTATGAGATCGACCTGGAACGACCCGGACAGAAAATTCTGGCGGTACGTGGCGGCAAGGGAGGCCTGGGCAATATCCACTTTACCAGCTCCACCCGACAAGCCCCACGTATCGCCGAACTGGGCGAACCGGGCGAAGAATTGCGGCTCGACCTGGAACTGAAGCTGATTGCTGATGTTGGTCTGGTTGGCTTCCCCAATGCCGGCAAAAGCACCCTGATTTCAGTTATCAGCGCGGCCCGCCCCAAGATTGCCCCTTACCCCTTTACCACCATTCAGCCGAACCTCGGTATTGTTGATGTGGGGTACGAGCGCTTTGTGGTGGCCGACATTCCCGGCATCATCGAGGGTGCCCATCGTGGGGTAGGGTTGGGTTTTGAATTTCTGCGCCACGTCGAGCGCACCCGCCTGCTGCTGCACATCGTTGATGCGGCAGGGGTCGATGGGCGCGACCCGGTTGCAGATTACCACCGCATCAACCAGGAACTCACGCTGTACCACGCAGAACTGGCGCAGCGCCCGCAGTTTGTCATCTTCAACAAGATGGACTTGCCCGAAGCGCAGGCCAACTTGGAACGGCTCCAGGCTGCGGTTGACCTGCCTCCTGAAAGTATGTTTGCTGTTTCGGCGGCGACCCGCGAAGGCATCGACCCCCTACTGAACCGCATTGTGGAGCGGCTGCGCGAGATGCCAGTACCACAGCGCGAACCTGCCGAAAAAGACGAGCCAGCGATAGAGTGGCCCGTGCCCCAAATTGACCCAGATGTGTTCAGCATTGAGATGGCAGAAGGCGGCGGCCTGCGGGTGCGCGGCAAGAAGATTGAGCGGCTTGTACGCATGACCAACTTCCAGCAACCCGAAGCGCTCGACCGCTTGCAGCGGGTGCTCGAAGCGAGCGGCATCGCGGCGGCACTGGTGGATGCTGGTGCAGACGAAGGCACCACCGTGCATATTGCCGATGCCGAGATGCTCTGGTCGGATATCGAGACGTATGGCTAAGAGGGCACCAGAAACCCTCTCCGCACATCGGGGAGAGGGTTCTACGGGTTTAAAACTTGGCAGCCTTACCGCAACTCGAACGTTACCTGCACGCTGGCAGTAAAGCTCTGCTCGCCTGCCTCTACCGGTACGCTGGCGGCCATATCTTCTGCCACTGCACCGCCGCGCCCGAAGGCCATCGGCATCGGTGGAGCCGCCCCGATGTTTTCGGTAATTACGAGCACCTGCCCAAGCCCCGCCCCGCTTGCCTGCGCCAGTCGCTCGGCCTTGGCACGGGCATCCTGAATAGCCTCATCACGGGCCTGCTCCAGCAGCGCCGATGGGTCATCGACACGGAAGGTAATGCCATAGATGCGGTTGGCACCGACTTGCACCACTTCATCCAGCAGCGTGCCGGCCTGCTCCAGATCGCGGATGACCACCGATACAATATTGCTGACATTGTAGCCGGTAATCTCGCGCCCATCCTCGCCATACTGGGCATACATATTGAAGTTGCGTGTCTGAATGTCGCGACGCTCAATACCAAGCGCGGTCAGGCGTTCGATCACGGCCTGAGTTTGGGTGTTGTTCTGGGCAATCGCCTCAGCAGTGGTCGGGGCCAGCGTTTCCACGCCAATCTCAACCTGGACGGTATCGGGGGCCGCTGCAATATCACCGCTCCCGACCACGGTAATCTGGCGCATGCCCGTCACCCCGGTAGTCTGGGCCTGGACCGGACGGCCCACCAGCAAGGTTGTTACACCCACTACCAGCGCAATCAGCAGTACGCCGGTCAGCGTTGCCATAAAAACGGTCAATCGATTCGACATAGTAGAAAAACCTCCTTATGCAAACAGGTATATCTGTATATATGGTATCAAGACGAGCATTGTCATCACTACGCTGCACGTTCCATTGATGTATAAGACGACAGAACCCGCACGCAGGTTCCGGTTGCACAAGCGCCTTTTTTCCAGTATACTATCATGGTGTCTTGATGCAGAAGCACAACGACATACAATACAGTAGCCCGATGAAGATCTGTTTCTGAACGATTAAACGCTGGTCGAGGGGGGGTGACGATACGCACTCACGCGAAGATGGAAGGGCTGCCCGGTGCTTCCGTGAGTCATGCTGCTATGAGAGTAGAACGACGCGACAATGAAACGGTCGATCAGCTAATCCGCCGCTTCAATAAGGGTGTAGTCTCAGAACGTATCACCAAAATCTACCGCGACAAGATGCACTTTATTTCGAAGAGCGAACAGCGTAAAGAAAAGCGCCGCCGCGCCGAGCGAAACCGCCGCAAGAAGCAGTCTCGTTCGTCGTAGCAGGCTGTACGGATAAACCAGGACACGGGTAACATCGGGCCATCTTGCCTGCATGTTCCCGTGTTTTTGCACGTTATTGTGGTATAATAGCAATCCACGCTGAAAAGGGTGGTAATATGACAATGTTATTTGATAAATTGCAGGATGTTGAATCTCGCTATAACGAACTGAGCGAGTTGATGGCTCAGCCAGCGGTTGCGACCAACCCGACCCTGCTGAACGCCTATGCACGGGAGCAGCGCGAAATAGAAGAACTGGTCAGTACCTACCGTACCTATCAGAAGGTGCGGAAAGACCTGGAAGACACCCAGATGTTGCTGAACGACGGTATTGAAAACGACCTGCGCGAACTGGCCCAGGAAGAACTGGAGCAGTTGCGTGAGCAGAGCACCAATCTGGAAGAGTCGATCAAGCTGTTGCTGCTGCCGCGTGATGTCAACGACGAAAAGAACGTCGTGATTGAAATTCGGCAGGGCGAAGGTGGCGACGAAGCAGCGCTCTTTGCCGCCAACCTGTACCGGATGTACAACCGCTACACCGAAATACAGGGGTGGAAAGTGGAGTTGATAAGTAGCTCCGAAAACGAGATCGGCGGCTTCAAAGAAGTGGTGTTTGAGGTGCGGGGTATGGGAGCTTATAGCCGCCTGAAGTATGAAGGCGGGGGTGCATCGTGTGCAGCGCGTGCCCGAAACAGAAGCCCGTGGGCGTATCCATACCAGTACGGCAACAGTGGCGGTGCTGCCCAAAGTGGAAGAAACCGATATCGAACTGCGCTCCGATGACTACCGCGTTGATGTGTTCCGAGCGCAGGGCCATGGCGGACAGGGTGTGAACACTACCGACTCGGCGGTACGCATTGTGTACCGGGGCGGCACACCTGAGGAAATTGTTGTGACATGCCAGGACGGACGTTCACAACTCAAGAACAAAGAGCAGGCGCTATCGGTATTGCGGGCCAAGCTGTACGCCCGTGAGCAGGCCAAGCGCCAGAAGGAACTGGGCGAGTCGCGGCTTGCTCAGGTTGGCACAGGCGAACGAGCCGAGAAAATCCGTACCTACAACTTCCCGCAAGATCGCATTACCGACCATCGGATCGGGCAGAGCTTCTCGAACCTGCCCGGTGTGCTGGCAGGCGATCTGACGCGGATCATCGAAGCACTGAGTATCTACGATAATGCAGAACGCTTAAAAGCAGCCGGTATCAATTAACACTGCTCCAGGAGGGCAGCGGCAGAAGCCTGGACGGGAAATAGCACACGCTATTTCCCGTTTTTGCCCCCTCTGAATCCCTCCGCAGAGCAATCGTATGGAGAAGCGTCGTATGTTGACACCAGAGATTGATGCGTTTATCGTACGTATGCCGAAGGTCGAGCTTCATCTGCATCTGGAAGGCTCGATGTCGTCGCAGACCCTGTTGGAACTGGCCGAACGTAACAACATCGAACTGCCGGCCCACAACGTTGCAGGCGTTGAACAGCTTCTCCGTTACCGCCATTTCAGCGAGTTTCTCACCGTATATATGGCGCTGGTACGGGCCGTCGTCCATGGCGAAGACTTTGCCCGCCTTGCCTACGAACTGGGCACCGACCTGGCAGCACAGCACGTGCGCTATGCCGAGGTAATGCTCTCGCCAATGCAGCATATTCTGCGTGATGTCGATATTATTGAGGCGGTGGCAGGTGCCGCCGAAGGTTTCGCCCGTGCCCACACAGAAACCGGCATTCGTGTCAAACTTGCACTTGATTATGGGCGGCAATATGGCCCCGACCGCGCCTGGAAAGTGCTTGAACAAGCATCGGCGGCCATGCATCATGGTGTGATTGCGTGGTCAATCGGCGGCAACGAGATCGGGCACCCACCCGAACCATTCGCCGAGGTTTTTGCGGAGGCACGGCGCATCGGGCTGCACCTGATGGCCCACGCTGGCGAGGTGGTCGGACCAGAGAGCGTCTGGGGTGCAGTGGATGCCTTGCAGGTAGAACGAGTGGGGCACGGCATTCGCAGCATCGACGACCCGCACCTGCTTCACTATCTGCGCGAGAAGCAAACGGTGATCGATGTATGCCCTAGCAGCAACCTGTACACTGGCGCGGCGACATCGTGGCAGGCCCACCCGCTCCGGCAACTCTACGACTACGGCCTGAATGTAACGGTCAACTCGGACGACCCGACCTTCTTTTATACCACCATCACCGAAGAATATCGCCGCATCGTAATGCATTTTGGCTTCACCGTCGATGAGTTATGTCATCTCACCCGCAACGCCGTGTATGGCTCGTTCCTGCCGCCCTACGAAAAGCACACGCTCTGGCACGAAATGGAGCGGGAAATCAAGCGGCTACGGCAGGAGTTGGGGGTATAAATACAGGCAAGAAGCGAGGGGGAGCACGCCCTAGCCCCACGGTGGCAGCGGCGGCACCCGGATCGTCCGCTCTGCGCGGTAGGTGACAAGCCCCGGCGCAGCACCGGGGATTTTCCGCACGTGCCGACGGTGCGAAATCTCTACATCCACCATGGCTTCGGTGTGTGCTTTGCTGAAGTAGGCGGCCAACCCCGCCGCCTCACGCACGGTCTGTTCGGGCACCTCGCGCCCACCGCTGCGGATGATGACGTGTGCGCCAGGAATAGCCCGCACGTGCAGCCACAGATCATCGGGTCGCCCTACCTTGAATGTCACCTCGGCATTCTGTGCTGCACTGCGCCCTACATAAATATCGTACCCATCGCTGGAAACAAGGTGCAACGGCTTGCGGCGAGCCAGGCGCTTGCGGGCTACCGCCTGTTGCTTCTTCTGGCGCTCGTTCTGGGCAGTGGACGGCAGATACCCCTGCTCTGCTGCCTCCAGCGCAAGCTGATCGATCTGTTCGCGCTCGGTAGCAACGGTCAGCAACGCCGCAATCTGCTCCAACCCCGCCAGTTGCACTTCCGTCTGCTGGCGGCGCGTCTGCAATGTCTCGCGCCCACTGCGCGCCCGTGTGTAGGTGTTAAAGCGCTCCTGCGCCTGCTCCACGGACGACCTGCCAGGGTCAAGCGCAATCGCCTTGCCTTCAACGTCCAGGCTTGTCTGTCCTGGCGCGATGCCATGTAGAAAAGCAAAAATCATCTCACCTTCCCAGCGCAAGTATTCAACATCGGTGGTGCGTTCGAGTTCGCGCATGATCTGGGCAAGCTGATGCTGCAAGCGCTCCCTGGAAGTCTCAAGCTGCTGTTCAATCGCATCACGGCGCTGTCGATGATCAGTGATCTGCTCGCGGGCCGCGTAGTATGTTTCCAGGGCCGCACTGATGCTCGTTTGTGGCTGCGCTCCCGGCAGTTGGGTGAGCCAGTAGGGGGCATAGGCGTGCGGCTGGCCTGTGTCGCCACTACAGGCAAGGCTCGGCTCCCACGGGTTGGTAGAGAGCGCCCGCAGACAGGCTGCGATGCTATCCCACGGTAGATCATCGTGCAGCCGTGCCTGCGGATTGCCCACGGCACGCTGGGCCACTTCGCGGGCCACCTGCGGCGACACGCCCTGATAAGCGGCAACTAGCGCCTTGACCAGTGTCTTCTCGCTTGTACTGATCAGTGCGGCAATCCCTGGGCCGGTCGCATTGCGTGGGTCGCGCTTGTCTTGGGCGGGTGGCAGTTCATACGGGTGGTTGGGCAGGATCACCCGCTGGCTCATGCGGGGTGTCACGCGTTTGACACTCTCAAGCACCACATTGCCATCACCCACCAGAATGATATTACTGCGCCGCTCCATCGGCTCAATCACCAGTTCGGAGCATACAAAGCGTTCCGGGTCTGCCGCAACCCGCGCCAGTGGGTCGGCTTCGTCAGCCGCGTTCTCAGCATCTTCTGCAAGCTCTGGAAGCCCTTCAGCGGGGTTGGCTGGCTCGTCAGTTGGTGCCGCCTGGTTGCGTGGGCCGAGGTCTTTGACTATACTTAAGAACAACAGACGTTCCAGGGTCGGTTGCTCGATCTTTGCAATGCGTCCGCCGAGTACATATTTACGCAGCAGCAAGAGCAGTGGTGTAGCCTGTTCCACACCGCGCGACGGCCTGGCAGTACTCAAATGTACCCGTGCAAACTGTGGATGCGCCGAGGCGATCAGGTGGTACCGCCGCCGCTGGGCATACACTTCGAGATAAATGCTCAGGTTGGTGGGCAGGAGTACGCGTTGAATGCGCCCCCCCAGAATGGTGGTACGCAGTTCATCGGCAACAGCAGCAAGGGTCAGGGCATCAAAATACATAGCATAAGGATACCACGAATACCATCATGATAGACCCATCATCAAACCCCATCATTGCAGGGAAGCCGCCCCATCCGCTGCTCATCATCATTTCGGGGCCTTCCGGTGTTGGCAAAGACTCCGTATTGATGCGGATGCGTGAGCTTGGCTTTCCGTTTCATTTTGTGGTAACAATGAACAGCCGCCCGCCGCGTTCCGGCGAGATTCCAGGCGTTGATTACCATTTTGTTACCAATCAGCAATTTGAAGCGATGATTGAGCAGGGCGAAATGCTGGAATGGGCACGGGTGTACAATCAGTACAAAGGGGTGCCCAAGTTTGAAGTACGGCAGGCGCTGCAAAGTGGGCGCGATGTGGTGATGCGGGTGAACGTGGATGGCGCGCTAACCATCAAGGGGCTGGCTCCCGAAGCTGTGATGATCTATATCGCACCCGGTTCGTCCGATGAACTACGCCACCGCTTACGGGTGCGTGGCACCGAAACCGAGCATGAGATTGTGACACGGTTGACCGAGGCCGAAGTTGAGCAGCAATACATCAAACATTTTGATTATGTCGTTATCAATCGCGAGAACCAGCTTGATACCACGGTGGGCACCATTCGTGCTATTATAACGGCAGAAAAACATCGTGTCTTCGCCCGCCATCTCAGCCTGTAGTGCGAGATTGGCTGCTAGAGAGTCGCAACACCTATGAGCATTCAAGAGCAGTTGGCCCAGGATTTAAAAGAGGCGATGAAGGCCCGCGACAGGCTGCGGGTGGATGTTATCCGCAACGCACGCGCCGCCCTCCAGCAAGCCCAGCTTGATGCTTCGAAGCAGCGCTACGATGCTGCCGCCCAGGAGATCGAGCAGCGCTTTGCCGGCGATACGGCGGCGATTGAGGCTGCTCTGAACGCGCTACCCACCGAACAGGTATCGCTCACCGACGAAGAACAGCAGCAAGTGCTGGCCCGCGAAGTTAAGAAACGCCGCGATACTGCCGACATGTACCGCAAGGTGAACGAACAAGAACGGGCCGAACAGGAAGAGGCTGAAGCGCGTATCCTGGAGACATATCTGCCCAAGCAACTTGATGCCGAGGAGCTACGTCCCCAGATTGCAGCCCTGATTGCAGAACATGGCTTGAGCGGCCCCGCCGATATGGGCAAGCTGATGCCGATCTTGATGGAGCGCTTCAAGGGCCGTGCCGATGGGCGCACCCTCAGCCAGCTTGCCCGCGAGCAGTTGAGCAGTTCATGACCTGCACCTGCCGCACGCTTTTACATTTTCCCATAACCACCTGTACAGCGCACCACCGTGTGGTGATTCCTGAGCGTCCTCAGGGGGCGAGGAGTTAAGGAGCAGGCATGCAACGTCCCTGGTGGCTTTTGAATACTTTCCACAGGCCGTATCAGAACGGTTCGTGGCCGCTGAACCGTATCCATATGGTGGTACTGGTGGGTGCGTTGCTGGCGGTTGCCTTCTGGATGGCACTTATCCTGCGCCCCGATGATGGACGCGGACGAATTGAGGTAGGCCGCCCAAGCCCGATCAGTATTCAGGCTGAACGAAGCGTGAGCTTTGTAAGCGACTTGCTCACCGAACAGGCCCGTGCAACTGCCGAAAATAGCCCCGAAAACATTGTCTACCGCACCGACCAGAACCTGCTGATTGAGCAGCAAGATCAGCTGAATGATATGCTGCGTACGATCAGCAATATTCGCAATGATCCTTCGCTCAACAGTGTTGAGAAGCGCGAAGAATTGGTGAACTTGCCAACCTCATCGGTAATCATTTCCGATACCCTAGCAGACGCTATTCTGAACCTCAATGATAGTGTATGGTCAACCGTGCAACGCCAGACACGGCTGCTCTTCACACAGGCGCTCGATGCCTATGATGCCGAAATCGACGACGCGGCTCTGCGAGAATTACGCACCGAGCAACTGCCCCGTTGGGTGGCGGGCTTGCCGCAGCTCCAGCGCGACCTCGTGCTGCTGCTGACAAACTCGTTCCTGCGCGTCAACCATGTGCTCGATGAAGAAGCCACCGAGCGCCAGAAATTGGCGGCCCGCGAAGCAGTTACGCCCGTTGTGGTGGATGTGCAGGCGGGCGAAAGTATTGTGCGGGTAGGCGAAATTGTTACCCCACGCACGATAGAAATACTGGAAGCAACCGACACCCTGCCCGACCAGTTGAGCATGTTTAATACCCTTGGCCTCGGCATCATTGCGGCGATGCTGAGCTTCACAACCATTCTGCATATTAGCTTCTACCACCGCGAGATCGCCGCCCATCCGCGCCAATTGCTCGTCATCGTTGGCCTGCTTATCATCACCGCACTGGCGGGGCGCTTGCTCTTTTCAAGCTGGGAAGCCCCCTCTACCTTCCACTCGCGCCGTGTCGCTGGCAATCACCATGTCTTTAATAGCCAG
>JAAUSQ010000207.1 GCA_012033195.1 Chloroflexaceae bacterium | reverse complement strand
TGCCCTTGAAGTAGTGCGCTTGGTCAAGTGCGCCTACAAACAGCACCACCCGTGCATCAGGGGCAAGCGGTAGCGCGTGCGGAGGGAGATACTCTCCAGACCGGGACGGCAGCGCTCGGTATCTACACCGTTGGGCAGTTCGTCGAGCCGGGCAGGGCATGCGTGCAGCAGGTGGCGCAACCGTGAGGCGCGGGCATAGTCCCACGAGGTTGCCAGCACCCGCCGTGCCCGCCCCAAGATCAACCGCCCGATCAGCCGATGGTGCAGCGCTTCGGGCAGGCGTAACGCTCCCTGAAAACGCACATCCTGATGGTAGGTGACAACATACGGCACACGCTGCCGTAGCCAGTTGTAGAGTACCATTTCGCCGCCAAAGTAGAAGGGGTAGTGCAGATGTACCAGATCAACATCATGTAGCGGCAGCACTCCGCGCAGCAGCGGCGCATTGCCCACCCGCCACAGCGACGGCAGGCGGCGCACCGTCAGCCCTGGCGGGTCGGGTTCGTCGGCAATGGTACCCGCCGGAGGGGTCGCGGTGATGACGGTGACCCGGTGGCCACGCTGCGCCAGACCGAGCGCGTTATGGTAACATACCAGACCAGTCCCAGTATAGTGCGGCGGAAAGGTGGCGGTCAGGTGGGCTACATGCATTGCTCGTAGCTTTCCAGCACCGTTCGGGCGGCCTGCCCCCAGGTGAACAGCCGCGCCCGTGCAAGCCCGCGTTCACGCAGCCGTTGCGCCAGTGCTGCATCGTCCAATACCTGCTGCATCGCTGCGGTAAGCGCCGCCAGGTTGTAGGGGTCAACCAGCAGCGCCGCATCGCCGACCACCTCCGGCAACGATGAGACGTTCGAGGTAATGATCGGTGTACCGCACGCCATCGCTTCGAGCGGTGGCAACCCGAAGCCCTCGTACAGCGACGGGAACACAAAGAGTTGTGCCGCGCTGTACAGGGCGGGCAGGTCGGCATCGGCGGCATACCCCACAAACAACATCCGGGCACGCTCTCGCAACGCCTCGTAGGTCTGCATTATCGCGGCGGTGCGCCACTGCGGTTTGCCCACAATGACCAGCCACAGGTCGGGGTAGTGCGGTTGCAGGGCGGCATAGGCTTGCAACAGTCGTGCAATATTCTTGCGCCCGCTCAGCCCACCAACTGCCAGCACATAGGGCGGCTCGATGCCGTAGCGGGCCAGGACTGCCTGTCGTTCGGCACCATCGGGAATGGGACGGAACGCCGCCGAGACTGCGCCCGGTACAATACGGATGCGTTCGGGAGGCAGCGCCAGATAGCGTACCAGATCGTGGTGGGCATGCCGACTGAGGGTAAAGATTACATCAGCGCGGCGGGCGGCCCACGGCAGATGCACACGGTAGCGCAGATTATCGAGCAGGTTGTGCTGCTGCGGCACGGTGTAAGCAAATGCATCGTAGAGCACCAACCCGCACCGTACCTGCCCCGCCAGCCCCAGGAAGGGCGCAATGCCGTTACTATCGTGAATGACATCTAGGCGGTAGCGACGGGCGGCGGTGTGCAACAGCACATTGCCAAGCGTGAGCAGGGCGGGCAGGCGGCGACACGCGGGCAGCGGGTAGTGCTCGAACTGCTGCCACAAGCCGTGCGGGTCGCTGCGTTCGGTGGTGAGCAGCACAAACTCGTGCGACGAATGCGCCGCCATCGCCCGCAGCAATTCGAGCGCATAGCGCCCGATGCCGGCAGGCGCACGGTCGAGGCCGTATGTCAGGTAGCCAATCCGCATCTAGGCCCCCTCGGTAAAGGTCAGTTCCAGCACAAAGTCGGTTGCCAGCATGCTTTCAAAGGTCAGCACTGGCCCTGCTTCAGCCGTAGGTGGCAGCGAGGTATGCCGCAGGGTTGCCCCGCCAGGGAGCCGCACCTGCACCACCAGCGGCACGGCTTCGCGTCCGGCCTGTTTCTGCACCTGCAACCGATAACGCCAGGTGTCCCCGTCTTGTGCCAGCACCCTTGGCGGCAGATGGTAGTACAGCCCGATTGTCCGTTCGGCGGCACGCGGCACAACCAGCAGGGTGCTCAGTTCGAGCGTAGCGGCGGGGCCACCCTGCACCCCGATAGTGCCAGCATCTGCTACCCCAGAGAATGTCCAGGTGGCGGGCGTGGGCACGGTGGTGCGGGCCAGCAGGCGGCTCCCGGCTGGCACCAGCACCCGCGCATAGTTCCAGTAGCAGCGGTTGGTCATGTCGCTGTACTGCCCCTCTAGAAAGACTGTCTCAATCTGGCACCGGGGCGCGGCAGCGCTGGCAGGTGGGCTGAGATTGCGATACTGGAGCAGCACGCGCCCGGTTGGGGCAGCGGGGTTGCTCAGGTCGGCGCGGTAGGTGATGTGCTGGCGGATGTTGGCATTGGCTTTGTTGTAGCCCACGTTCGAGTCTATCACCATCAGCATATCCTGCTCAGTCGCCTGGACTGCCCCATCCCAGCGCTGCCCCGCCAGCCACACAGCAGCAGCAGGGTCATCTACCTGCACCAGCAGGTGCCGCTCATCGAGCGCCTGCCGCAGCGCCTGCACAGTGGGCAGCAGGTCGGCCACGCCAATGCCCGCCGCGATACGTTCCTGCACTGCCTGCGCCAGTTGTTCCAGGTAGGCCGTCTTGCGGGCGGCCCACTGCGCGTTAATCGCCTCGGCAGGGTTCCAGGCACGTTGCAGATAGACCAGTACGGTATCGGCGGTGAGCGGGTGCGGTTCGCTTGCCACGGGCAGCGGGCCGAGTGCCGCTACCAGCAGTTGCACTGTGCGCGGCGTGAGCGCTACCACCCCATCCACCTGCTGCCCCTCGGTCAGCGAGTACAGGTCGCGGGCAGTGCGGGCCGCTATGAGAAAATGCGGCGACCAGTTGGCATCACGCAGCGCCAGCAGATCGAGGCCCATATGCTGCTTGAGCGGCGGCGGGGCTAGCGGGTAATCGTCCGCCGTGAAGTCATCCAGCAAGGCCGAGTCGCGGATGGTCATGCCGCTGATAGTGCCCTGCGTAATGGTGATGGCACCCGCCGCCGAGATAAAGCCGCCCGTGGCACGCAGTTCGTCGGGGTTTTGCAGCAGCAGCAGATAGGTGCGCGGCGCGTTGTAGCCCAGTAGGTAGGCCAAGTGAGGCGCGGCTTCCAGGGCCAGCGGTGCCAAGTCGAGCAGGGCGGGCACCGGTTGCAGACGCTCGGTGAGGACGGGCGGCAGGTCGGCCAGGGGCACGGCTTCCCACGCTGCCCGCGCTGCGGTAAGGTGTTCGTGGGCGGTGGCGTACTGCTGCGGTGTGACGGTGGCAAGGTGCTGCACCAGCATGGCGGTGGTCAGGGTGGCCGGGCTATCGGATGGCAGCAGGGTGCCTACCAGGAGTGCCCCATGCATGCCCGCATCGAGCAGCGGCAGCAGCGCCCCGATGGTATCGAGGCGGGCTTGCTGGCGCAGTTGCGGCGAGAGGCGTGTGGTGTCGAGCGTGGCCCACGCAGCACGGGCCTGCTCAATCTCGGCGGCGGCGTGTTGCAATGCGTCGGTATGCAGCGCCAGCAGATGCACCCGCTGCACAAGGGTATCGCTGGATAAGTCGGCGGGAGGGTTGCGCATGGCCTGCGCCAGCAATGGCGTACTGGCATTGACTGCCGCGCTGAGATGGCGTGCCGTTTCCAGCAGCGGCGCAGCGGCGGCAATATCGCCGCCATAGACAGGCAGCCATCCGCACAGCCGCGCCACGGGCAGCAGCGGGCGGGCCTCGCGGTGCAGATGCTGAATGCTGCGGTCAACGACCGGAAGCTGCTCAAGCAGGCGCTGACGGTCGGCAACGGTATCAAGCTGTGTGGCGCGGGTCTGCAAGGTGTAGATTTCCTGGCGGGCCTGCTGCGCGGCCTCGTACACCCGCCAGCCTTTCCAGGCCAGCAGTGCCAGCAGCAGCACCGCCACCAGCATGGCAATGGTGCGCGGTTGTGTCAGAAGCCGGATTGCAACACCTTTCACGCTGTCTGTCCTTTGTAAAAGCCCGCCTGCGCGGGCTGCATTCCCCCTATTGCCCTCGCCTAGCGCCCTATCACCACCGCACAATCGCCAGCGTCAGCCGTTGCAGGGCCGCCGAGCCATATGCAATTATATCCTGCGCCAGCCGCATCAGTGGGCCGCCGCCGGTTTGCAGCATGTCGAGGTGCGGGCTGAGCGCCGCTAGCAGCACCCGGTCGGAGATGCGCCGCATAGCCTGTGTAGCGCGACGGGCATGCTGCACCTGCCGCCAATGCTGCACAATCCAAGCGTAGGCGCGGATCTTGTTGGCACAGCGGTGCGGCTCGCGCAGCAGTACAAAGCCCCAGCTAATCAGTTCACCAAGCAGCAACACGGGCCAGTACACCACAAACGTTGGCGCACGCAGATGCTTGAGCAGCAGCATGGCGCGGTTGCGTTCCTGGTAAAACGTTTTTGCGCGGGCCGAAGCGCAGCGCATAATTCGTGATACACGATGGCACCCGGCAGATACACACAGCGATAGCCTGCTAGTCGCACCCGCCACGAGAGGTCGGTGTCTTCAACATACGTAAAGTAGGTGGCATCGAAGCCCCCCAGTGCTCCGAACAGCTCGCGGCGGATGGCACAGACCGCGCCCGACACGGCATTGACCTCCTGCTCGCTGGGGAAGCTACCACGCGGCAGACCCATACCCCGGCACAGCGTCAACCCGGTGATATGCGAAACAAGCCCGCATGCATTGATCGTGTCGGGTTGATGCAGCAGCAACAGTTGCCCGGTCGTCATGCCGATAGTTGGATCACGTTTGAGCGGGGCCAGCAATGCCGGGAGCCAGCCTGCTTCAACCACCGTATCAGGGTTCAGAAAGACCAGATACGGCGCGGTGGCGTGCTGTGCGCCCAGGTTGCACCCCGCCGCAAAGCCCACGTTGTCCAGACTGGTGATCAACCGTACCTGCGGGAACTGTGCAACCAAGGCAGCAGTCGCGGCGGTATCGGGGGAGGCATTCTCCACCACGATAATCTCGCATGTATCACAGCAGGTTGCCACTAGCGAGCGCAGACACGGCCCCAGATGGGCGGCGCTGTTGTAGGCCACAATGATGATACTGGCAGCCGGTGCGCTCATGGTGTCGCGCCTGCGCTCGGCTTCACAGATGAACCTCGGACGCTAGCGCCGCACCTGCATACACAAAAGCAGGGCGCTGCATATACTCGCGCAGGGTGGACGCCTGCCGGTCGCGCTGCGAAAGGATGGGCGCTTGTAGGGGCCACGCCACGCCGATATCCGGGTCGTTCCAGGCAAGGTTGCCTTCCGCAGATGGGGTATAGTAATTGCTGCATTTATACTGCACATCCGCCACATCGGAGAGCGTCAGGAAGGCATGCCCGCACCACGGCGGCACCATCAACTGCTTCATATTGTCTTCGGTCAACTCCACCGCCACCCACCGCCCGAACGTCGGCGCGCCAACCCGCAGATCAACCACCACATCGAGCACGCTGCCACGGGTACAGCGCACGAGCTTTGCCATTGGTGCGCTGGTGTCCTGATAATGGAAGCCCCGCAGCACACCATAGCGTGAGCGGGAATGATTATCCTGGACAAACTCGCAGCCGATAGTGTGCGCCGCGAACCGTCGCTTGTGATAGTTTTCGATAAAGAAGCCACGCTCATCGCGGAAAAAGTCGGTTTCAATAATGAGAACGCCTTCCAGCGCCGTGAGTACGGCATGCGATTCCATGACTATTGTTGCTCCTTCGTTCCTGGGGCTACTCCTTCCGCAGCGCTTCCAGGATCATTGCCCGTATCGAATGTAACATGATTCCGGTGAAGAGCGACAGTGTCCCGACAATCACCAGTATCGCACTGATCAGCGCATAGCCGGTGGCAAGTTGCAGGGTGCGGCTGTAGATATCGACTACCCACAGCCCCCACAGCAGGCCCACCACCAGCACCAGCAGACCGGGCACCCCGAAAAACAACAGGGGGCGATACTGCCCGATTAGCTGTAACATGCCGTTGAGTACCTTCATCCCGTGTGCCACAACATGCCGCTTCGGTTTCTCATGATACAGGATCGTAATCGGTACTTCGATCACCCGCAAATTGTAATCGCGGGCCAGGTATTGCATCTCCGACTCGACCGAGAAGCCGCTTGACGAGAAGGTGATTGCGTATAATGCGGCTTTGGAAAAGGCCCGGTAGCCACTCTGCGAATCGGTCACCATCACGCCGGAGGTATGGCTGGTCATAAAGTTGAAGACCTGATGCCCCCACACCCGATGGGTCGGCACATTGCTGCGCCGCTGCATATACCGCGATCCTATCACAATATCGGCATCGCCGCGCAGGATGGGGGCCATCACCGCCGGGGCTTCGTCGGGCAGGTGTTGCCCATCCGCATCCATCATCACCACCACATCGGGCGACAGGCCCCGCGCTGTGAGAAAGCCCGTATTGATAGCGGCACCTTTGCCCCGGTTGGTTTCGTGGCGCACCACTAGCGCGCCGGCGGTGTGGGCAATCTCGGCGGTATCATCGCTCGACCCATCATCAACGACAATAATTGTCGCAAAATGTTTCCGCGCCTTGAGGATCACACTTCCGATCAGGCGGGCTTCGTTGTAGGCGGGAATAACGGCAACCGTTCCAGAGGCCAGCGATTGAAGGGTATGTTCCTGTTGAACATCCATAACTTCCACGATTCAGTATCCTTCTGTCTATGTTGTTCGCAGCACGAGCAGGGGTATGCATGGGCAAGTCGTAGGCAGTTGATATTGTACACGGGATTTGATGTTTTTGGGAAGTTTGGCAGGCAGTGCGCAGAGCCGCCGGGGGACTGAAGTCCTCGGCTACACCGTACGAAGCCCGCCTGCGCGGGCGGTGTTCCCCGCGCCGCCCGTTGCGTTTTGCGCTTCCTACCCTGCCGTGCGTTCGCGGTTGGCGACTGGCAGCGTAAACGAGAAGACGCTGCCCGCGTTCAGTTCACTCGCAACCCAGATGCGCCCGCCGTGCAGTTCGACCAGCGCCCGCGCAATGCTCAACCCCAGACCTGTGCCACCGATGCGGCGGGTGTTGGTGTTGTCCACGCGATAGAAGCGCTCCCAGATGCGTGCCAGGTCTTCGGGCGCAATGCCAATGCCTTCGTCGTGGATCCGCACCAGCACCCAGCGCCCTTCGGGGTGTTCTTCGGGCAGGTCGGTGGCCTCAAATACTTCCAGTTCAATTTCGCCACCATTGGGGCTGTACTTGATAGCATTGGTTATCAGGTTGAAGAGCACCTGCTTCACCTTGTCGCGGTCGATATGCACGGGCGGCAGCGGGTCGGCAATCCGGATCAGCAGGCGGTGTCGTTCGAGTTGTCCAACCTGCCCGACCAGTTCGCCGATGATCTGGTTCAGTCCCACCACCCAGCGGTTCAGGTTGAGCTTGCCGGAATCGAGCCGCGAGAGGCTGAGCAGGTCTTCCACAAGGCGGGCCAGATGCTCGGCCTGATCATAGACTGTTTTGACAAATTGCTTCTGCTCGTCGGGCTTGAAGCTACGCGCCAGCAGCAGTTCGGTGTAGCCCAGAATAGAGGTAAGTGGGGTGCGGAGTTCGTGCGAGACAATCGATACAAACTCGTTCTTGAGCCGATCTACCTCCCGGTCGCGGGTGATATCGCTGACGGCCCACAGCCGCCCGGTCGCCTGGTTGAAACTGTCGCGGGTGGGTACAGAGAGTACTCGTAGCTCCTGGGTGGGGTTGATAAGTTGCACAATCGTCATCTGTACATCGTTGGGGGTGCGCTGCTCCCGTTCGCAGAATTCGGTCAGCAGCATCGGGTTGATGAGGCGCGGCAGCAGCACATCAATCAGGTCAATCGGAATATGCGAAATCTTCACCTCATCCGACAGGCCCCATGTAATCGTCCATGCCGGGTTGGTACGTAACACACGCCCGTTATTGTCGAACAGGGCCAGACCCGTAGGCAGGCTGGTAAAGGCCTGCATCAACTGGTTGCTGCTCTCGCGCAGTTCTTGATAGCGCAGTGCGCGCCAGATGCTTTCGGCAGCGCGGGTACAGAGTTCGTTTGCTGCCGTCAGTTCGGTTTCGCCAAACGCCGCCGAGCGTGGGCTATCGAGCACCAGCACGGCCAGCACCTTGTCTTCTACTACGATAGGAACGGCGAGTTCGGCTCGCACATGCGCTTCGGGAAATAACACCGACTGCTGCGACACATCGCGGATGAGCAAGGCCCGTGCGCTCCGTGCGGCTCGCCCAGCAAGCCCGGTCTCCCAGTTCCAGCGCTGGCGGGGGGCCTGTGCATTCGGAGCAGTAGTGGCCGGGGGGAGCAGTTGCAGTTCGTAGCCCGCATGCACCTGCATCACCAGTTCGCCCCGTTCGTTATCGACGAGGCACACCGCACCCGCCTCGGCTCCGGTTTGGAGCAGCGCCTCGTGCAGCACACGGGTGAGCAATTTGTTGAGCGAGAGATGCTCGTCAAGCGCGTCGTACATTGGTGCAAGCCTGGCTTCGGGCGCTGGCGGCAGCGTTTTTGGCACCACTGGCAATTGCTGCGCACGTGCCGCAAGGCCCTCTCTGGCAATCGCTACCGCAAGTTGCGGCAGCAG
>JAAUSQ010000206.1 GCA_012033195.1 Chloroflexaceae bacterium | reverse complement strand
GCAATCGCCTTAGTTCTCGTTGTAGCTCTATCGCCTGTGATTGTCATTGTGATAATGTTCGGAAACAAGAAATAAACGCTGCCGCATGGTGCCCCCAGTCCTATCGCTGGGGGCACGGCCCTCTTTCATCCGAGGATGGTACCGAGGCCCGCCACAATCCCTATCTCGGCTGCTACTGCTTGAAGCAGGCGCGTTTCACTGACACTCACACCCAATCCCATCTTGATCACGGTCTATGTCATGCGGATCAGGCCAGCTTACCACTTGAATGCTGCACCCGTACTGCTGTCGTATTGCTGGGCAATTCAAATCCGGTGGCGCAGGCGGGGGCGTTGCCGCTCGTCGCTCCTTTACACATATTGACAACGCGTGTGATAATAGTATATAAGTTGTAATACGTTTGAGCGTTCACAGGAGACGTACCATGCGCTACCTCCAACGACTTCTATCTCGCTGGTGTCTATTGCTCGTATCCTGCATTATACTTGCTAGCATAACACCCGTCGTGGCGCAAGACCTCGTTCCCCTCCCGCCAGTTGATCCCTCACAAGTCCGGGGCAATATTGTGATAGCGGGAAGCTCAACCGTGTTTACCTTGGCTGAGCGTCTGGCAATCGAGTTTGTCAATGAGGGCTATGCTGACCAGCTTCTTATCGACAGCATTGGGAGCGGTGCGGGATTTGAACGGTTCTGTGTTGCAACAGAAACAGATATCTCAACTGCCAGCCGCCTGATACACTCTGATGAGATTGCCACGTGTCAGGGCAACGGACGTGATCCAATTGGGTTTCGCATTGGGAGCAATGTGCTTGCCGTGGTGGTCAGCGCCGACAACGATTTTGTTGAAGGTGTGACGCTTGAAGAACTGGCGGAAATCTTTTCGACTGCCGAGACATGGCAGGACGTGCGCCCCGACTGGCCCGCCGAACCCATTCTGCGTTTTGCTCCGGGCACCGACAGCGGCGCGTTTAACTATTTTGTTGAGGCGGTCTTTGAGCAAGACCCGGCACCGCTGCTTAATGCTGCCAATCTCCAACTGTCGGAGGTTCCAGCGGTGCTGCGGGAGGGTATTAAGCTAAGCCCCTTTTCTGTCGGCTTCTTTGATTATGCCTATTATGCAGAGCAAAGCGAGAACCTGCGCGTGCTGGCGATCAATGGTACCACGCCAGATGCTACTAGAATTGAAACAAATGATTATTTCTTGAGCCGACCATTGTTCCTGTATACCACAGCGACCATTATGCAGGAGAAGCCACAGGTCGCGGCTTTTCTGAACTACGCTCTGAGCAATGCAACGTCTGCAAATGAGCGGGTAGGCTACACGGCCCCAACGACTGCTAGACTCAACGAAGGGCGGCGGAACTGGCTGGTAGCAATGGATCTGCTCCAGCAGGATGAGCGGCTCTATTTACCAAAGGTGCGGGCTGAAAGCCGCCTGATAGTTGAGTAGCTCCACACTTACACCAACCGGCAAGAACAAAACCCCCACCTCAGCGAGGCAGGGGTCGTGCTATCGTCGGTGGTGGAGATGGGGGGAGTCGAACCCCCGTCCAGAAAATTCTGCCGCAGATGTGCTACAAGCTTAGTTTGTTGTTGGTTGTCGTCCGACGGTTGCACCCCAAACAAAGCGCCGCCGGATCAGTCTGCGTATCTTAGCCCGATGCTAGCAAACAATCACATCAGGAGCACCCGGCTTGCTGTCGCCTACTTCCCAATCACCGAGCGAACGGAGAGAGGCGCGCTACTTTAACTAAGCAGCGAGGGCCAGCTGAGGCTGAGCCCGGAAGGTGTTGTTGCCTGTTATGGCTTTTGCCCTTTTTACGAGACTGGGCGTCTCGGCTTGCGATCTACGACATGCCTTCCCTGTCGAAGCCAGTCATCCCCATATATGTTGTACACCTTCAGAGAAATAGTATAGCACAAATATGCCAGCTTATCAAGCCCTTTTGAACCCCGCTTTTTTTATCAAACAAGATCTGAGACATAGTATGTAATCTGTGCTATGATACAGGTAATGCAATATTATTGCACACCCTATGAACAGATGTTGAAAAAACAGTAACGGTCGTCGTAACATAAAACCCTGTTGTACTGATTGCAAAAAATCATAAAGTGAGATTGATATGGAAATGACACTTTGGTTCCTCCTGCTGTTCGCCTGCCTCTACCTGCTTGCTGACCATACCGAGCATATACGCTCTGACCTTTCCCAGGATAACTAGAACAGCGCCATTCTAGCTGTCTTCAACAGAGCAGTTTCTAGTATAATATGTCACTATTGACATATTAAAGATGATATGCTATTGTTGGATTATGTTGAAATATATTTTACTTGGCTTTCTGAATTACTCCCCAATGACCGGGTACGACCTGAAGCGCATCATCGACCATTCGACTGCCCACTTCTGGCACGCCTACCATAGCCAGATTTATACCACGCTGGCCAGGATGGAAGATGAAGGCTTGCTCACGTCGGAGACAGACGACAGCGACGATAAGTTGAGTCGGCGTGTCTATACGATTACGCCGACAGGCCAGGCGGCGCTAGCAGCGTGGCAACGCCAGCCACTCACGAGCCTGCCCCACGGCAAAAATGAATTGCTGGTACGGCTGTTCTTTTCGGCAGACCGCAAAACGGAAGAAGTATTGGACGAACTGCGCATTCAGCGCCGCCTCCATCAGCAGCAACTGGAACTGTACAACCATATTTATCTGGACGATTACCTGAACGAAGCCCCCCCCACTGAGCAGCAGAATGTAGCACGTGAGATGGTCTTCTGGCAGATGACGATTGACTTCGGGCGGGCCTATGAGCAGATGTATCTGGCGTGGCTTGACGAGACGATCAATAAACTGACGGAATTGGATTAATCAGGTTTTGTATGTCATTTTTGACATATCAGTTATTGAACGAAAGGATACGAATTTATGTGTTCCTCGAATAAACATCATCGTACCGTTGAAGCGGCATCCGCCACCACCCTGCCCTACGAAGGCGCGACCATGCCACTCCATACTCCTGCGAAGGCGCACCGTTTCTGCCACCACCACTACTGGCATCTGCTGTGGCTGGTGTGGCCCATGTTTTATCTGGGTGGCTGGCTGATCGAAACGGTTGGCTCATCTATGGCCCTGCTGGTCAATCTGCTGTTTGCGCCAGTGGTATTGCAGGTGAGCCTGCTCCCATTGCTGCTGATTGCGGCAGGGGTTGTATTAATTCTGCGGAACCGCAACATTCGTGATTGCAAGCACGTATACAAAAAGGATATACCATGCACTACTCCCCCATCTATCCGGCGGACGAGTTGACCACCCGTGAGCGCGAGGTACTGTCGCTGGTGGCGGCAGGTCTGTCTAACCGCGACATTGCACAACAGTTGCAGATCTCGACGCACACCACTAAAAGCCACACCCGCAACATATACAACAAGCTGATTGTGCGCAATCGGGTGCAGGCGGTCAATCGGGCGCGGGCACTTGGATTGTTGCAGTAAAACCCGCACCATCCTGCACGATAGGGTAGCATGGATGTTATCCCATTGGCAGCGCAAGATAAAGAGGAGAAAATACGTAATGACCATATCACCTGAACCGGGTCGCGTGCCCAATACCATGCAAGCGATTCATATGCATCAATACGGTGGGCCACTAGTTGTCGAGACAATGCCGGTGCCCGCGCTCGGCCCGACCGATGTGCTGGTGCAGATGAGCGCTACACCGCTCAACCCGTCTGATCTGATGTTTATCAAAGGGCGCTATGGCCTCAACAAGCCGGTGCCGGTTGTCCCTGGCCTGGAAGGGAGCGGCACGATTGTTGCAGTAGGCAGGGCATGGTGGCTGCGTCCCTGGCTCGGGCGGCGGGTGGCGTGTGGCGCACCCGAAGACAGCGACGGCACATGGGCCGAATATATGCGGACTTCGTTTCATCGCTGCTTTTTTCTGGCAGATACTGTGAGCAACGTTCAGGGCGCGACAATGATTGTCAACCCATTGACAGCCTGGGCACTGGTCGAACAGGTCCGCAAAGGCAACCACCGCGCCGCCATCCAGACCGCCGCCGCCAGCAGCCTAGGCCAGATGATCAATCGGCTGATGCAACGCTTCAAGCTGCCACTGATTAACATTGTGCGCCGTGAGGAGCAGGTAACCATGCTGAAGGAGCAGGGCGCACCGTATGTGCTCAACAGCAGTGCTCCCGACTTTGAGCGGCAACTTGGCGAACTGAGCCACCAGATCAAGGCCACCATCGCCCTGGATGCTATCAGCGGGCAGATGACCGGACAGCTTCTCAATGCGATGCCACATACCTCGGAAGTCATCGTTTATGGGGCGCTCTCGGAGCAGGCGGCAATGGCCCATCCCGGCGACCTGATTTTTAAGCACAAGCGGGTGCGTGGTTTCTGGCTATCAGACTGGATCGAGCAGCAGACTATCCTGGGCATTATTCAGACCGGCACCAGAGTGCAGCAGATGTTGCACACCGATCTGAAAACAACCGTGCAGGCAGGCTATCCGCTCGCCGAGATTGAGCAAGCCATCAGCCATTATAAGCAGCAGATGTCGGGCGGCAAAGTACTGCTGCTGCCCGGACTGCACCGCACCAATGCGGTAGCATATCAGGAGCAGGCGATGCAATAATACCCTGCTGACAACCGTTGTGGTGGTGTGGTATAATGCTGCATTCGTTTGTTCTTTGGACACTATGAATGAAAAGCGGGGTTTCTCTTTTATGGAAAATGTCTCATTTGCACCATACACACCACCGACCGACTTGCCAGTACTGAAGGTTTCAGCGAATGCCGCTCTGCGTATCCGGCGTGCGCGTGTGGATGATATACCCCGTCTGTATCACCTGATCAACTATTATGCTGCACGCGGCGATATGCTCCCAAAAACGCTGGATCTGTTGTACAACCGGGTACGCGAGTTTCACGTTGCCGAAGCGGGCGGTGAGGTCGTCGGATGTGCGGCGCTCAAGATTACCTGGCACGACCTAGCGGAGATTGTCAGTGTGGTAATCCACCCCGATTTTCAGGGGCGCGGGTTGGGACGACACCTGATTGAGCCGCTGTTTGACGAGGCGCGTGATCTGGGCATTCCAACCCTGTTTGTGCTTACCTTGCAGGTGGGCTTCTTTAGCCGCCTGGGGTTCCGCGAAGTGCCGCGTCTGCGTCTGCCGCACAAGATATGGCAGGATTGCTCGATGTGCTTCAAGCGCGACCGCTGCGACGAGATTGCAATGGTGCGGGATATGTAACATCGATCTACCGGTGCTATGATGGCAATCGATGTGCTTACAATTGAACGGACGCAACGCGCCCGTGTTGCGCTGGCTGGCCTCTCGGTGGGTGATGCTCTGGGGGGCTTTTTTGAATTTTCGCAGACTATCAAGCAGCAATCTGGTGCGTGTTAGAAGCGCAAAGCGACTGCCCCCAACCTCACGACGCCGCCTTATCCGCCTCGCCACTCTCCGCTGCACGGGCCAACGGCTTCGCTTTAAAGATTGATGTTCGCAGGTACGGCTCGAAGCCACAATTATTGCACGCGCCACCCTCAAGCCCGACCATCCGCACCACGCCCTTATTGCGCGTGATCAGCGTATTGTGGCAGCGCGGGCACTGCGTCGGCTGGTTCAGTTCGCTACCATAAATAAACTGCAACCCCCCCGCGTGGCCCAACCGCCGCGCCCGGAACACTGCCGCCGCCGCACCCGTGCCCGCATCGCCGGGCAGCACATGCCAGGGAGTCTGCTCACCGAGCGTTTTGCGTATCCAGTTGACGAGCGACCGCAACTCTTTCGGGTCGTCGTTTACACCGTGGTGCATTCGCGTGGTAATCTCAATATGAATATTCCAGTAGCGCCGCGCACGGGCCGCAATCTCTAGAATATCTTGCCAGTGTGGAACACCTGCAAGGCGTTGATAAGCCGTATCGCCGAAGCCGCGCAGGTCGAAGCTGATACCGTCGAGGTAGGGGCCAAAGCTATTCAAGACCTCCATCGTGAGGTAGCCCGTGGTGGTAATAGCGGTATAGCGGCTAGAGGCGCGGCTCGCTCGCAACACATCCAGCACATACTCGGCAGATACAGCAGGCTCGCTGAACGACCAGACCACCCCGCGACAGAGCTGGTTCAGCGCAAACGACGCCACCCGCTCTGGCTCCAGAATGCGCTGCTTAGCCGGGTCGGTGGGGATAGCACCATACCCGCCGCGCTCCTGATCGACCGGGAAGGCATAGCCCCAACTGCCGACCGAGAGTACCACTGTATCGGGGAAAAAATGCCACAACCGATGATCTTCGACCGGGCCGACCGTTGCCCCGCTGATCATGCCGTGGTTGTGCATCACAATCCCTTCCGGGCCAGCCGTCCGCATATTGCAGCGGCCTGTGGTGTTGTGATGCAGCACGCAGCGCCAGAGGCAAGCTTCACAACGAGTCGATTCAGTTCCATTTGGAGTGGCAAAGCGAGCAATTTCCATACGGATACGATACTCCTGCACTAGCGTTTTGCGATCCTATCGAGTATAATGCGGAGCGTAGACGCGATACGCCGCGCCATACTCAATCATACCATACTCTTTCAGGCTTCCATAGCCGCATATATTCAATATATTGTAACCGATATATTATAGATAACTGCTTATGACTGGAGACAATCTGTACTCTACTGACGATAGCATGTCACGCCGTTCACCCGACTTGTCCGCCCCTGCGCCTGATATGCCTGCTGCAAGCCCGACACCTCCCCCCACCGAACCTGGTACACGGTGGCAATCCAGTTCCGAGGTATCACAAAGCGAATGGGTGCAAGTGTTGCACAACCCGCCCCGGCGGTCATCGGGGGCCACGGTGCGTGCTGCCGTGAAAGAAGTGCTGGAAACAGCCATCTATATCCTGCTGGTCTTTGTGCTGGTTCGGAGCGTTGTGCAGAATTTTAAAATAGAAGGTTCCAGTATGGAACCCAATCTGCACAGCGGCCAATACATTCTGGTCAATAAACTGGTCTATTTTCACTTTGATTTAAACGCGCCACTGCGCCTGCTGCCCGGATACCAGGATCTGACGTCCCGTGTTATTTACCCATTTCGCATGCCACAGCGTGGCGATGTTGTTGTGTTTGAATATCCACTGAACCCGCAGAAAGACTTTATCAAGCGGGTGATTGCCCTGCCGGGTGAAACCGTCGAAATCCGCGATGGGCGAGTCTATGTCAACAATCAACTTCTTGATGAAGCCTATCTCCCCGACCCGGCGGCGACGTGGTGTAGCTCCAACAATCAATGTGGCACCGGGCTTGTCGTGGTGCCGCCCGACTCTCTTTTTGTGATGGGCGACAATCGCGGCAACAGCAGCGACTCACGGGAATGGGATGCGCTGCCGCTTCAGCGGGTGATCGGGCAGGCGTGGGTGCTGTACTACCCGTTTGATGATTGGGGCGTTATCCCTTCTGCATCATATGCATTCGATGACGAAGCAATACAGCCCTAGTCCCCTGGGGGGTAGTTTGATATATACGGGGTTACTTGCTTCATTTACTACAGTATACCATAGGTCGCAATAAGCAAGGGTGATATATAACCCGTGCAGGGTAACGCCGTGTCCTATCTTTAGAAGAGACAGATAGCGCACACTTTCTGATGTATACCATTGGCACCGCTGGACACGTTGACCACGGCAAGTCGAGCCTCGTACGAGCGCTCACCGGCATCAACCCCGACCGCTGGGAAGAAGAGCAACGCCGTGAGATGACCATCGACCTGGGCTTTGCGTGGCTAACCCTGCCCAACGGTCAGCACGTGAGCATCATTGATGTGCCAGGGCACGAGCGCTTCATCAAAAATATGCTGGCGGGTGTCGGTGGTATCGACGCGGCCCTGCTGATTATCGCCGCTGACGAGTCGGTGATGCCACAAACCGTCGAACACCTCGCGATCCTCGATTTGCTGGCTGTCGAGCACGGGCTAGTTGTGCTCACCAAGAGCGACCTGGTTGATGCCGACTGGCTGGCACTGGTGCAGGACGAGCTTGATACCCACCTCACTGGTACCACCTTCGCATCAGTGCCGCGTGTGCTGGTCTCATCGCGCACCGGGCACGGCCTACCCAATCTGCTGGTGGCGCTTGAAGCACTGCTGGCAACGCTGCCCTCACGTATCGCTGCACGTGGCACGCCGCGCCTGCCCATCGACCGCGCCTTTGCGATTGGCGGCTTTGGCACGGTGGTTACCGGCACGCTGCTGGATGGCCTGCTCGAAACCGGGCAGGAGGTGGTGATCCTGCCGCGTGGCCTGCGCGGGCGGGTACGCGGGTTGCAGAGCCACAACACCCGCACTGAGCAGGCGCTCCCCGGCACCCGCGTTGCTGTGAATCTGGCGGGCATCCATCATCAAGAGGTGGGGCGCGGCGATGTGCTGACGCTGCCCGACACGCTCACCCCGACGAGCCTGCTAGATGTGCAGCTACGGGTGGTTGCATCGGCCCCGCGTCCGCTGGTGCATAATATGGCGCTTGACCTGTTTATCGGGTCGGCAGAGCTGCGCTGTCGGGCGGCCCTGCTCGATGCCGAGGAGCTTGCACCAGGTGCAACCGGATGGGTACAATTGCGGCTTGAAGCGCCCGTGGCGGCGCTGCGTGGCGACCGCTGCATTGTGCGGCAACCGGCCCTAACCAGACCATCGGCGGCG
>JAAUSQ010000205.1 GCA_012033195.1 Chloroflexaceae bacterium | reverse complement strand
CCCAGTCGCCTTTGTTTGGTGTTGGCTTTCCAAACAACGTCAACGCATAGCATCCCACATCAGCCAGCCTAATCTCTGGGGCATTGGTATATCGTGTTATCAATGCTGCGCCCGTTTGGTGTGGGGCCAGCCGACCAATACACACATCCAGCAGATTCTTACTCAGCCGCAAGGTTCGCACATGGCTGGGCCGATTGAGGCTAGGTGTGCCTATTTGCCAGGGACGTGGCTCGTTATGCACAAATCCCCACGCAGGTATATAGCGTATTTTGCACCCGTGTTTTTCGCGGTACTCGATCAGCCAGCCGCCACGCACCAAGCGCTCGATTGCCCGGAGAACAGCACCGCGGCTGAGCGTTGTGTCGTATCGCAGGATGTCACCGCTCGATAGGGCAATCGGTTCTTTATGAACAAGATATAAGCGAGCGACCAAGCTATACACGCCTATCGTCAGTGGTGTATCGTGAAATTCGTCAAACAATCGGGTTGGAACCGGGAAGGAACCGTACAAATACTCTTTCGTTCGTATTATTGCTTGCATTTCTTTGTATCCTTATACAGCCTCATAGACCCCAAAAGAGAAAAAAGAATCCATGCCTTGTCACCCACAACAGGTTGACAAAGTTTCTCTTTGGCAGTATTATGAAGATGCACATGAAAATTGCTACATTATGACTTATGGATGTGATGTAGCTACGGGTGGGGGCCTTCGACTAGTGCTTGTCAGGCGTGCTAGTCGGGGGCTTGTCTATTTCTCACAGGTATCTACATCAAATCGCATAATATTCAACGCACGCTGTTGGCAACCACAGGCAACAGGATGTGAAGAAGTACATCACAACGATAGCGACGACTTCGTTGCTCGTTTGCCTCTCTCCACAACAATCCCATTTTTTGTGCGTATCCACATGTTCTGTGTGTCTCAGTGCCTGCATGACTATTGTCTTAATTTTACCCAATCAATGTGTTCCGTACATTTTTTGACCCTCCTGCTACTTTCTTTGTGTTCAACTGTCCTCAACGGTACGCTTTGTCCAGTTCTGAAATTCCTGCTTCTGATGTATGTGCCGATAATAAGGCTCTGCTTTGTCCGAGTGGGTGTGTCCATAGTTGTGTTCATCACCCGTGCATCCCCTATTATACTATGCTTTTTTCTTTCTCCGCGGTTTTCGCGCGAAAGTATGGCACGTATTTTTTCTGTTTCCCCCCTATCATCTCTCTTTTAATCTCCAAAGCATGGTAGAATAGCAACAGAGAGGTTCATACCTGAACCTCTTGAGAGAGACTGATCGAGGTATCTGGTTCATATGTGAACACAGACCCAGAGCTGTATGGCAATTACGATTGCCATAATAACATACTTTTGTGAAAACGTCAATACAGAGATTTTCTGAAAAGTTGCGGATGTTGCGTTTGCGCCATGGATTATCGCAGCGTGGTCTCGCCAATGCGCTTGGTTTTACCCATACCCATATACAAAACCTCGAAAGTGGCCGCAGCCTCCCCAGTGCCGATTTTGTGGTTCATGTGGCACGGTATTTTGCTATTCCCACAGATGTCCTCTTACTTGACGAACTTGATGTTCGCCACGAAGAACAGGTGGTTGTCTAATCACATAGTTCCTAAACCAGAGACATCTCTGGCATGGAGCTACCAGACGGCTCTTCGGAGCAGCCGTTGCGCGGGTGAAGCACACCAGGGGATCGTGTCCCAGTCCCCTGCTCTGTGGACTGGCTTTAAGGGTAGCCGAAAGGTGACGGTGAGCCAGTCGTGACAACCCCGTACAACAACGTCAAGGGGCATCACACTCTGAAAGGAGACCATACCGGTATGGTGGGTGTATGTGAAGAACGAGGACGGAACGCCATTGATGCCATGCACACCAGCAAAGGCACGGAAACTTTTACGAGACGGCCGTGCGCGAATCGTGCGCTATCGTCCATTTACCATTCAGTTGTCCTGGGCATGTGAGACACATGTCCAAGAAGTCACGCTCGGTATTGACAAGGGCAGTTCGGTGACAGGCTTCAGTGCCGTGGGCAACGGGCGTGTCCTGCTGTCGGGAGACATCCACCATCGCCGCGATGTGAAGGAGAAGATGGATACCCGACGCGGCCACCGCAGACAACGACGCAACTGCCTGCGCTATCGCCAACCTCGGTTTTTGAACCGGGGAAGCAGCAAACGGAGCGGGCGATTGCCGCCAAGCATCCGCACAAACGTCGAAGAGGTTGTGCGCGTCGTGGAACGCATACCGCTGCCAATCAGCGCGATTGTCGTTGAGGATGTGCAGGTCGACATTGCCCGTCTGAACAATCCAACCCTGCGCGGCAGACACTATCAAGACCCGACCCGCTTGGATGAGAACCTGCGGATCGCCTGTCTGATGCGGGACCGCTATCAGTGCCAGCACTGTGGAACCCGCACCGGGAAACGGCTGGAAGCCCATCATATTGTCCATCGTGAACACGGGGGCAAGGACACGCTCACCAATCTGATCACGCTGTGTTCGTCCTGTCATCGGAAGGTTCATGCGGGAACCGTCACGCTGAACCAGACGGGCATGTCGGGACATCTGGATCAGATAGCACAACGAACACAGCAAGGCAAAACCCACCTGTACGACCAGGTACGACGGATAGCCCCGGTCTCACTGGTGTACGGATACGAGACTGCCGCGTTTCGGAAGGCATTGGGAGTAGAGAAGGCGCACGATGGAGACGCGCTCTGCATCGCAACCCTTCAAACAGGCGATGTGGTGCCGTTCCATCGTGACTGCTTCTGGTCGGTGTCGTTCCGTTCGAGACGGACACGCAGACAGTACCACTCGCTTCCAATCAAAGGAAAGGGACGGGTGCGCTACCAAGTCAACGAGGAACTGGATGGATTCCGCAAGGGCGACCTGGTGCTGGTCAAGGGGCAATGGTTCAAGCAGGTGAACAGCATCTATTCAACAGGTCGCCTGGCTTTTCATCGGGTCGCAGGGGAACCATCATCGGCTCTCCCCCGCGATTGTCGACTCCTCGAAAAACAGCGGACCATTATTTGGAAGAAAGAGACAGAAAATGCAACAAAATGCCATATATCAAAGGAACGATAATAACACCCGCCCCGCCGCCCGGCCCTGTATCTCTCTTGCTCATTCTGCACATCTTCGAGCAAGTCGCAGCATTGTGCAGTTGTTTCTAAGAGTATTTGTTCTAGATCGTCGTTTTCATCCAGAAGTTCCCGTATTCCCAGAGCCAGATACTGTAGTTCAGAACTTTCTGCGTGTTCCAATTGCCCGGCAAGTCGGCGCAGATACATCTTCTTCCTCCGCATCATAAGTGATACCTCTTTTTCCTCATAGGATACCTCCCACCGTTCTCTTCCGGTTTCTAGGGCAAATGCAGTGGGCATGACCCGGCCATGTCGCCATTCGATAATTAGACATCCATACACCACAACCAGAAGCACTGCCAACACAATAATCGCCAGATCCATACCTCCTCCCTTGTTTGTCCTTCCTGTGCGTTATTTCTCGCTACTCTATGAGTACCGAACGTTACTCAAATCTGTTGCTACAGTCCTAGCAGGTCGAGTAATCCTGTAATGAGCATACAGATTATCACAAACGGGAGAATGAATCGTACCATACCGTAAAATGCGCCTACAACGATACTACTCAATTCTACAGTTAAACCAGATAGCATCGCCATGATCATTGTAATAATTGCTCCCATTATCCCTGCCCCTTTCGGGAATAGCTCAGGAATGAACCTGAACTATTCCTCATAGAAAGTATCTCGTGTACAGCCTTAGTATATCAATATACTGGACACACCAGAAGTATTTTCTAGAGATGAGACAGAGATATTCGCAGGAATAGTGTATGGATAGGGGAAACTCGTGGATATTTTGCGGATACGTAGCTATGCTCACGCACCTGACTATCTCCGGGCACCTGCGTCTTCATCATGAAGACGCAGCCGGCGAGTATCTCATCGCGTTTGATGCGGTTGTATTGAGACCCCCAGGTTAATCCTATGTAGCCGCACAATGGGCGCACGGGGACATAGATGCGTGGTTCGTTTCTGTGCCGCACGAGGAAGGAAACAATCTCATCGCCATAGAAATCTATGGTCCGTTCTTCGTGCGGCACAATATCTGTTTGTTCGTTTGTTGCCGACATAATTTATTGGTATCTCAGACCAAATACGGGTGACTAGATCTCCAAACTGCCCGGTCTTCGGTCCGGTCTTTTCGTCCGTTGCGCCCGTTGCGGTTTATACCTCTTTTCCCAAACATGGTATTAGTGGTGTGTTACCAGCGTATGCACGCGCTGCAACAAATCACCAGGCGATGTTTCTCCCTTATACTGCAAACTTTGCACGCGCTGGCTTAGGTAGAGCCGTTCGCTGGGGGTCAAGTCTTTTGCCGTCAACACGATCACAGGAATCTCGCGTGTTTGAGGGTCCTGGTCAAGCTGATTCAGCACGGCAAAACCATCTACTTCTGGCATCATTAGATCAAGCACAATCAGATCTGGTTGCACAGCACGTACTTGTTCAAGCCCCATACGGCCGCCATTCGCAGTGACAACGCGGTACCCGCCTGTCGAACCCAGGTATTGAGACACCATCTCTAACACATCTGGATTATCGTCAATTGCCAGAATTGTCGCATCGCGTGGGACAAAATGATTCACCACCGAGCGCAGTTGATCTTCTTGAATTGGCTTCACCAGATACGCGTTTGCTCCGAGGTGCAACCCGATCTTTTGCTCCTCAAGGATAGTGTACAGGATAACCGGTGTGTCTTTCAAGTCAGGAGCTGTCTTCAACTCAGACAACACCTCCCACCCATCCTTATGCGGCAGCAAAATATCAAGAATAATTGCCGCTGGCTTGATATGGCGCACAACATCAAGCACGGTACGCCCATCGTGTGTGCCATAGACGGCATACCCATCCTTGCTCAGGTATGACATAACAATCTCAATTGCCGATGTGTCATCATCAATTACCAGCACAGGGATACCAGCAGCAAACTCTGATTGTGGGGCAATGATATTGTCCATTGCCGACGGAACCGGCTCTTCATCACACGCAACGGGCAGCGAAAATGAAAACGTAGAACCAACACCCACCGTGCTTTTTACCCATATCTCGCCACCATGCATTTCTATCAACCTTTTGCAGATAGCCAGCCCGAGCCCTGTTCCCTCATAGCTTCGGGCATCCCCTTCGTCGGCCTGGCGGAACTCTTCAAAAATCGTCTGCAATTTGCTTTCTTGAATACCAATCCCCGTGTCAGTCACCCTGACAACCAGCATCTTCCCTTCACGGCGTACATGCACCGTAATCGAACCCTCATCTGTAAACTTGGCGGCATTTGACAAGAGATTGAGCAACACCTGACGAATACGTGTCCGATCAGCTTCAATCGGGGGCAATGATTCATCAATATCTGCGTGTAGTTCAACCGGCTTCCCTTTGGTCAGCCCAATAGCGGTAGAGAGCGTGCTCTCGACAAGTTCGCCCAGCAGCATATCTTGCTTATACAATTCCATACGGCCTGCTTCTATCTTCGACAGGTCGAGAATGTCGTTGATCAGCCCCAGTAAATGCTCGCCGCTTGCTCGTACACGATGCAAGTAATCTTGTTGCTCATCTGTTACTGGCCCACGCAATCCACTACTGATGATGCGCGTGAAGTTGATGATGGAGTTGAGTGGCGTTCGCAACTCGTGCGACATGTTGGCTATGAACTTCGATTTGAGTTCATTGGCACCCTCTGCCGCCTTCCGTGCTTCTTGCGCTTCCTTCACCGCTTCGGCCAACTGCGCTGTTCGCTCAGCGACTTGATACTCTAATCCATCAATAAGCTCGCGCAATTGCCGCGCCATCTGGTTGAATGTTCCTGCCAGCACGACCATCTCATCGTCTTGCTCGTGTGCCCCATGCCGACGCAATTCAATATCACGCGTCATTGTGCCTTGTTGAAATTGCTCGACATGATCGCGCATCACAACCAGTGGATCAACAATCCGACGTTGGGTAAATTGGGCAATACTGACAACAATCCCGAGCACAATCAGCACCAGCACGAGCATCACGGCCAGCGTTACCGAAAATGGTTGCAATGCCTCCTCCACCGGCTGCTCAACAATCGCAATCCACGGAATCGTTGCCATTGAAGACGCGCTCGACACGACCAGCCGATCATTCACGCCTGTGCGAATACTTTTAAAGATGTCTGTATTTGCGGCAAGAATGTCATCGAGGGGAGCCTTTGTCATGTCCTGTATCCGGTGATTTTCCTTGACCTGATTGATGTTGCGGTATGCTAGTAATTGCCCATCTGAATTGATGATATAGGCATATCCTGTTTCGCCAACGCGTTCAGAAGCGACACTACTCCACAGCACGGTTAGATCTAACTTCGCCAACAGTGTGCCGGCAAAATTGCCCTGGCGATGCACGTTGTGGTAATTCACTGGGACGGCAATATCGAGAAATGGCACGCCATAGGTGCTCATATCTATGGTGCCCCAATAGACATGCCCGGCCTGCACTGTTTCGAGCCACGGTTGCTTCTCAAACGCTTTTTGGTCGCTTAACCCAACTCGTCGTTGCTGCGCCAGGATACGGCCTTCTGGATGAATATACATAATCTCAAAGATTGCCGGGTATCTATCGAGGGTTTCGATCATAATGCGGTTGGTACTACCGGTATGGCTGAGGTTAATGCCCCATACTGTCAGGCTACTCAACACATCTTGCAAAAAATATCGAATGTCCGTGATGCTTCCGCCGCCGCATTCTCGACTTTCTGATGGGCAATCAAGACACTGACAAAACTTCCCGACACCACCGTAAGAAGAATGCTGAGCACCGTGATCATACTGATCAAACCAACACGCCAGGAAACTTGAAATCCAAGTGAACGCCTTGTCGTCGAACGAATCTTCATAGCTGGTCTTACCCTACTTCTTCCAGGGATACCCATTTTCCGTCCTGGATGTGTAACAGATTGATAGTTTGCAAGGATGTATCACCATACGCATCAAACGACCACGTCCCCATCACCCCGGATATTTCTCCAAGATTGTGCATTGCCTCTAAGACACGCAGTCGTGTTGGCTCTTCTGCGTTATCTATTGCCTTGAACACAACACGCAATGCTTCATACAACGATAACGTTGACGTATCGGGCAATGTCCCGTATGTCCCGCGATACTGCTCAACAAACTCAGCCCCTGCAACCGTATCTACTGGTGGTGCGATACTCGTTGCATACATGTCATCAATACCTTCTGTGGAATCTGGCAACGACAGGTATAACAATGCATCGCCACCCACAATTGGTACATCAGGGTTACGAGTGCGTATTGTTTCTACCAGTGTATAATCTACCGAACGATCTACCGGGTAGTAGATGACCTTTGGTTTGGCCTGTGCGATCCGTCGTGCCAGTGCATCTTGTTGATGTGTGTCTAACTGGTCAAATGTTTCGTGCCCAACAATCTTTAACCCCTCAAGCGATGTGCGTGCCAGAAAAATATTCGCCAGACTTTCGGCATACGCACTCTTGTTTGCTACGATATAGACATCATCCAGACGCTTGCGCTTCATCCATGCTGCGGCGACAATTGCCTGGACATCGTCGCCCGGCACCACGCGAAAAAACGTCCGATGCCCACCCGGATAATAAATCCCCGGCTCGCCTGGTGCATACCCCGGCTTCGTCAAACCAGGCCATGTCGCAAACGCCGATACATAGGGTATATCAAACTGATTCAAGAAAGGGATCGTCTCCCGTGCCTCATCGCTTGAATAGCCGCCTAGCACCGCGACAACTTGCTTATCATCTACAACCTGCATAAGCGCACGTTGTTCGTTCGTGTGGCTTGGTTCAGCAGGCTTTTCCCCCGTATCCATGTCATCTGGTTGTCCATCTCGCCCGACAAATATAATATCAATCTCTCGTTCGCTTGTGTTGGGTGTACGCTCTGCCAAAGCCATATCGCTGGCACGCTGCACTGCCTCATAAACCTCTGGTAGCCCCCCCGGTAGCACAATGGCAACCTTGACATGACTCGATTCAGTCGTTGAACCGCAGCTCATACTGAGCAACATCAGCAGCACGCAGCTACCATACCACACATATCGTGCATACGAGTTCCACATACAAGAATTTTCCATCCTCTTCGCATACGGGGGTGTGGCGATGAATTACATCCACCGGCTCCTCTGTACACGATGCTGTGTGCGGGAGCACACCTGTTATATATACACACATCAAACAGCTAGTAGCCTCCTTACAAGGCACTATGGGTATATCCCACCTATTATCTACCTGTTCACATGGATGCGGTATCACTATAACATACGTGTGCCAGAATGAACACCTCTATTGTGCGATGATTGTGTTAAGAGTTTGTGGTGATTGTGTTAAGAATGTGCGAACGGAGTGGGTGTACCCTTGCACAAACTTGCATCTTAATCTATTATGTGCCTGTTCGTAAATAGTTGATCCAGGAAGAAAAGGAAAACGCACACATTCATGTATCCGATTGTTAAACGATTGATAGATTGTACCCTTGCGCTTCTCGGTATCATTGTCACACTGCCGATTCTGGTTGTTGTTGCCTTGATGATCAAGGTCACGTCCCCTGGACCTATTTTCTATACGGGCACAAGGACGGGCAAAAACGGTGTTCCCTTCA
>JAAUSQ010000204.1 GCA_012033195.1 Chloroflexaceae bacterium | reverse complement strand
TTAATTTTGGTTCCCCGACCGCCGCCCAAGTTCGTATTTCCTGGAGGAAATTGAACACGGCATCCATCCCACACGGCTGTCGCTGCTGCTGCAGTTACTTGAGCAACGGGCGCGGGAAGGAAAAGTGCAGATTGTCACCACGATCAGCGAGGCGGTGAGCGCGGGTGCAGTGACAACGTAGATCGGGAGGATCTGCCTTTGCGATGGGTAATTTCCCTCTTGACAAACAAAACATTTGTTTTATAATAGAGGTATAGCTACGGCGTTGGCTCATAGCGAAACCTGAGGAATATACGTACCACAGAAAGGGCACAGCCATGTCAAGAGGGTTGAACAAGCTTCAGATTATTGGGCGGCTCGGACGCGACCCGGAAATGCGCTACACCTCGCAGGGTACACCTGTCACCAACTTCAGCGTTGCGACGGGTGGCAAGTGGACCGACCGCGACGGCAACGAGCGCGACGATACCGAGTGGTTCCGGGTAGATGCATGGGATCGGTTGGCCGAGATCTGCAATCAGTATCTCACCAAGGGCCGCGAGGTATATGTTGAGGGACGCATCAAGACCCGCAAGTATACCGACCGCGACGGTGTGGAGCGCACTAGCATTGATGTTGTTGCCAGCAATGTCATTCTGCTAGGTGGGCGCGGCGAGGAAGGCGGCGATAACAGTGGCAGCTACGAAGAAGAAGAAGAAACCTTCGATGCACCGCCACCGGCCCGCACTGCTGCACCAGCACGTCAGACCGCAGCACCGCAGCGCAGTGCAGCCCCGGCACCCCGCAACACGGCGCGTGGGCGCAACCAGCCGCAGCCCATCGAGTCGGATATGGGCGACGAGGATATTCCCTTCTAGCACCAGATAGCTGATACTACAGCCCCCTGCTCCCGTGTGAGCAAGGGGGCTTTTTGATGGGTTGTATCAGCCTATCGCCCAAACTCCATCAATAAAATTGGTTGTATTTTGCACTATATTGGCACTTGACATGTGACCATATGGTAACGTATACTATGACTATGAAACGTGACTGAATGGTCACATAAAGCATAGGGACAGATGAACGACGACAAAGTATTCAAAGCGCTGGCTGACCCGAGCCGCCGTAAGTTACTCGACCTGCTCTTTCAGCACAATGGGCAAACGCTCTCCGATTTGCAGATCCATCTGGATATGACTCGTTTTGGCTGTATGAAACATCTGCAAGTGCTAGAAGAAGCCGGGTTACTTACCACGCAGAAGGTCGGGCGCGAGAAGCATCACTATCTCAACCCCGTCCCGATTCAACTGGTGTACGACCGTTGGGTAAGCAAGTATGCCCAACCGTGGGCACAGGCTCTAACCGGACTGAAGTATGCATTGGAGAGGCAACCGATGGAACAGAAACACACACACGTTTTTGAGATTTTCATCCGCACCACCCCCGAACAACTCTGGCAGGCATTGACCGATGGCAGCATCACGCCGCAGTACTACTTTGGCAGCAGCGTGCAATCGACGTGGCAACCGGGTGCAACCTACACGTACCCCCAGCCGAACGGCGGCACCTTTGTAGAAGGCGAAGTGCTGGAGATTGACCCGCCGCGCCGCCTGGTAACCACCTTCCGGGCGCTGTGGCGCGAAGATGCCCTGGATATGCCGACTTCAAAAGTGACCTGGCAGATTGAGCCAGTCCACGACGTGTGCAAACTGACGATGACCCACGATGACCTTGTGCCGAACCACCCCGTCACCGAAAACATCATCACTGGCTGGTCGCATATTATCTCTGGCCTCAAGACGCTGCTCGAAACGGGGCAGCCCTTGATGACAAACGCATAGGTGGTAGTTTCGACAGTCCCATGCAGACCCGTGTGTGGTTTACAAAGTAGTTTGATTATTAAGAAAGTGAGCAATGACATGATTCTCGAATCAAAGCAGGCATTGGTATTTGCGGCGACGGGTGCAATTGCAAGCGGTGTAGCACGAACATTTGCTCGTGAGGGCGCACATGTCTGGTTGTCGGGGCGCAATGGTGCTGCATTGGAAGAACTCGCCGGGAGCATTCGGGCCGCTGGTGGCGTGGCCCATTTCGAAGTGGTGGACGCCACTAACCAGACCGACGTAGATGAATACGTGGCGCGGGTGGCAGAGCAGGCCAGCCGCATTGATGTAGTCTTCAATGGCATTGGGGGGCGGCCCGCCGACCTGGGCTACCCCGAACCAGTCGCCCGTCTGTCGCTTGAACAGTTTATGCTGCCGCTCCAGCACATCCTCGGCTCAACCTACCTGACCGCACGGGCCGCTGGCATGCAGATGATGCGTCAGGGTGGTGGCTCGATTATCACCCTGTCGGCCACCCTGACGGGGATGACCGCCCCGAACATGGCAAACATCACCGCAACGTGTGGCGCAATCGAGGCGCTGACCCGTTCGCTGGCGGGCGAGTTTGGCCCTGCCGGGGTGCGGGTCAACTGTGTGCGTGGCTCGGCAATGCCCGAAACACGCACTATTCAGGAGACCTTCGCCGGACAGACCGAGATCCTGGGTGCGCCAGCCCCGATACTGCCGCCGCCGCTCGGTCGGCCCATTACAGTCGCCGAAACTGCTGCAACCGCCGCGTTCCTCGCTTCCGACCTGGCAAGCGGTATGACCGGACAGGTAGTGACGGTCTGCGCGGGGCAGTTCGTCGGATAGCCGTTCGTAGGCCTATCGGTTGGCCCCTTCGCCCAACGTGGACGAGGGGGCTTGTTGCTGCTTTGCGCCCGCTGCCATGTGTGGTACTATATGCCAAGATACGCCGAGGGTGGCCCATTCCCCGGCGTTTTTATGTTGTCTAACCGAGAACCTTGTGATAGAGAGGTAGGGAAAGCACGCCATGCGGATTGTGATGAAGTTTGGGGGCACGTCGGTCGGCAGTGCCGCCGCCATACAGCAAGTTGTGAGCATTATCAAGCATTGGGCACGCAAGCATCAGGTCGTGGTTGTGGTATCGGCCATGAATGCGCCGCACCTGCGCACCACCGACACCCTGATCGATGCAGCCCATGCCGCCGCTGCGGGCGACAGTGCCGCCGCCGCCGATGCTGCGCCGCGCTTGCTCGATCTGTATATGCAGGCGGCCCGCGAACTGGCCTCGCCCGAAGAGTGCCAGACACTTGAGCCTCAGCTCCGTGCAATGTTTGATTATATCAGCGACCTGGCACGCAGCATCGCTGTGCTGGGCGAACTGACGCCGCGTGCGCTCGACCTGATTAGCGGGCAGGGCGAACGCTGCAATGCCCGCCTGATTGCCGCTGCCATTCGCAGCGCCGGAGTTGCAGCCGAGGCGCTTGATGCTACCGATCTCATTATCACCAACGACCAGTTCGGGCGGGCACTCCCCCGCATGGACGAAACCCGCACCCACAGCACCCGCCGCTTGCAACCGCTGCTAGAGCAGGGCATTGTGCCAGTGGTAACCGGCTTTATTGGTGCAACCGAGGACGGCATCCCTACCACACTGGGGCGCGGCGGCAGCGATTATACCTGCGCTATTCTGGGCGCGGTACTCGACGCAAACGAGGTATGGTTCTGGAAAGAGGTGGACGGTGTGATGACCACCAACCCAAAGATTGCGCCCGACGCTCATACCATCGCGGCGCTCTCATATGTAGAGATGGCGGAACTCTCGTACTATGGCGCAAACGTGCTACACCCGCGTACCGTCTATCCGGTGGTGCGGCGTGAAATCCCGATCCGTATTCTGAACACGTTTAACCCCTCGCACCCTGGCACGCTCATCACCCGCGACGGTGGGGCGGGCGCAGTCAAGGCGGTGACAGCAATCAAAAACGTGAGCCTGATTACGGTAGGGGGGCCGGGTATGCTTGGCCTGACCGGAGTGGCGGCCCGCATTTTTGCCGCAACTGCCCGCGCCGGAGCCAATACCCTGCTGATTACGCAGGCCAGCAGCGAGCAGAATGTGTGTCTGGTGGTGCCACGCAGCGAGTCGGCGGCGGCAGTCGCAGCGCTTCGCCGCGAGCTTGCGCCCGATGTTGCCCACTACGATATTGACCACGTAGACGTGCTGGAGCCAGTGGTAGTGGTGGCAGTCGTGGGGTCGGGCATGCGCGGCACCCCCGGCATTTCGGGGCGGGTGTTCGGAGCACTGGGCGACCACGGCATTAACATTATCGCCATTGCACAGGGCAGCACCGAATACAACATCTCGCTGGTGGTCGCCGACCAGGACGGTGATGAGGCGGTGCGGGTGGTGCATCGGGCGTTTGCCCTGGCATAAGCGAACAGGGCGCGTAATGATATCCCCTTCACCGCCTGCCCCCGCTCCCAGCAACAGGGCGCGGGGTTTTGCAGCCCCTCACGGTTGCCACGCCGGGTACAATTCGTCGTCCGCACTGGTCGTGACCTGTTCAAGCTCGGTGCCATCAACCGACATAATAAAGATGTTATAGTCATCCATGCCATCGGTATTGGCAACAGCCCGCCCTGTCGAAGTATCGTCGGTATCGTCGGCGTCAACGGTGGGCCGATTCGAAGTAAACGCAATGCGGGTACCATCCGGCGACCACGCTGGTTGATCATCATCGGCGGGGTGATTGGTCAGGCGGCGCAGGCTGGTGCCGTCGCTGTTCATCGTGTAGATCTCGTTGTTGCCCGTGCGATTCGAGCGAAAGGCAATGCGGGTGCCATCCGGCGACCACTGCGGAAAGACATCGTTACCGATGTTGTTGGTCAGGCGTTGCAGCCCGCTGCCATCGATGTTAATTATGTAGATATCCAGGTTGCCCTCATCCCGGTCGGACACAAACGCGATCTGCGTGCCGTCGGGCGACCATGCAATATTGCCATCGTTGGCCGGGTGGTTCGTCACATTGGTCAGGTCGGTGCCGTCGGCATTCATCGTGTAGACATCCCAGTTATTATTACGAAGCGACTCAAAACCGATCACCTGACCATCGGGCGACCATGCCGGGTGCATATCCAGATCGGGGCCACTGGTCAATGCTACCCGGTCGGTGCCGTTGGCATTCATCACAAAGATATCAAGCTGAATGCTATTCAGATCGGATGCCAGCGCAATACGGGTACCATCCGGCGACCAGTCGGGCGTGGTGCTATCGGCTTCGGGCGAGTTGGTCAGGTTGGTCAGGTTCGAGCCAGTTGCATTAATAACATACACATCGGCAAAGCCACGGGCAGGCCCACCCGCAAACGCAATCCGCTCGATATCCGGTTCGGGCGCAGTCGGTTGCCAGTTCGGGTTGCGGTTGATTGCGGTGGACTGGGTAATGTTGACCACATCGCTGCCGCTGTCGGTCATCTGATACAGTTGGTTGTTGCCGCTGCGGTCGGACACAAAAACTAGTTGCCGTCCATCCGGCGACCAGTCAGGTTGGGTATCAACCGCCTGCTCAGCGGTCAGGCGAGTCTGGTTTTCGCCATTCGCCTCCATCACGTAGATATCGGCATTCTGCCCGCGCCACGAACGAAAGGCGATCCGCTTGCCATCGGGCGACCACGCCGGAAAATCATCATCCGCCGGATTGTTGGTCAGGTTCACCAGTGCGCCCGACCCATCGGCATTGAGTAGATAAATATCGCGTTCGCCGTTCCGCTCCATCGAAAACGCGATGCGCTCGCCATCTGGCGACCATGCCGGATTCGTCAGCCCTTCCAGATTGGCCTGCAGCGTGGTAACATTGCCGGTTTCCAGGTTCCGCACCAGCAGGGCAGGCGTTTCCCCTTCGGGGCCGCTATCGGCACGCGGCGTGGCATAAGCAATGCGGGTGCCATCGGGCGACCACGCAGGCGCACCGACGGGCAGCGCCCGGTTGGTGATCTGCTTCACATCGCCCCCATCGGCCTGCATCACATACATATTCGATACCCCATTTTCATCGGACAAAAACGCAATGCGGGTACCATCTGGCGACCACGTCGGGTTAATAGCGTTGGTCTGCGGGTCATTCGTCAGGTTTACCAGACCAGAGCCATCGGGATTGATCGTATAAATATCAAACGCGCCGCCCCGGTCGGACTCAAAGGCGATACGCTGCACCATCAGATCGGTGTCGTCTGTTTCAAGTGTCGCAGACAACACCTCTGAGGGCGACGCGACGGGCGGCACCCCATGTTCGGGCGCGGCGGGTGGCTCGGTCGGTGCGGTTGCTGCCAGCGGAAAGGCCGAGGTGGTGCAACCTGTCAGCAGCGCCAGCAGCAGTAGCCAGTACAAATGGCGTTGCATTATTCGTGCTCCTCCTCCCACTGCGGCGGCCCCTTCCCATCGGCGTGCGGTCTATGAAGGTCGATATGCTGTCCTTTGTGGAGCGAGGGGCTATCAATCACGACCGGGTACTGCTCTCTGGTGTGCAGCGTGCGGATCGGATACGGCACGACGATTCCTTCTTCGCGGTAGCGCCGCATCAGGCGCTTGATGAACTCGTGCTTGATCAGGTACTGACTGACAAACTCCTGCCCGCGCAGAATAACCGTAAACCGGACACTATAATCAGAGAGATCGTTGTAACGGATGAAGCACTCTGCTTCGGGCACGCCGCCTTCCACCTCGCGCATTACCTCGTTGGCAACTTCGATAGTCACCCGTTCGACATGGTCCAGGTCGCTATCGTAGCTCACCCCCACATCAAACAGCACCGACGCTTCGCGGGTCGGTTCGTTATAGTTGGTCAGGATGGTGGACACCATCGCCGCATTCGGAATACTGATCATATTATTGGTAAGCTGTCGTACAAAGGTGGTGTGCCAGCGAATATCCACCACATAGCCTTCTTCGCCCGTGCTCAGGCGGATATAATCGCCGGGGCGGATTTTGTTCGACGCGACCAGCATCATGCCCGCAAACAGGTTGCTGAGGGGTTGCTGCAACGCCAGCGATAAGCCCAGGCTACTGCCCGCAATAATGCCGAGCAGGGGCGTGATTGAGACGTTGAGGAACTGGAGCACAAGCATCAGGCCGACTAGCGCCACCAACCAGCGAATGACATTGTTAATAATTGATGCAGAGGCAATATTGCCGCCGCCTGCATACACACGCACTGCACCGGTTGCAATGCGCGTGCCAACGATAGTAAATGAGATAATCAGCAAAATGCCAAGAATGCGCCCGCCAATTTGCAAGGCACGTGGGTCATCGATCAGCGGGCCGGTAAAGATAGCCAACGCCAGCAAGATCGACCAGAACAGCCACATGCCACGCAACGCTTCAAGCGCTACATCATCGGTTTGCCAGCGCGTGCTCCGGACACGCCGCCGGATAACTGGATAAAAGAGAAATTCAAAGGCCGCACCCACGCACGCGGCACCAACGATGCCGAGCAGCGGCAGCAGGCGGGTAATATTAAACGTCTGTGATTCAAGTGCTTCAACCATTCTGGTACTATCCTTCCCCAATCTGGAATGGTTTTCCTTCTTACCATATCATAGTATTACCACCCCGAACCATTGGTGCGGCGCAGTATGTGATACAATACGGAGCAGATATTTTCTCATTTTTGAACATCGCTCGAACATCATCGTGGAGCAATGAGGGTACAGGTATGAGTCAGGATTTGCCAGCGCACGTTCTTCAACAGGCTAGCGAACAGCACCTTGATTTCATCAATTTGCAGTTTGTTGATATTCTCGGCACTGTCAAAACAGTGACGATCCCCGCTGAAGACCTGCCAAAAGCGATTGAGCACGGTGTCTGGTTCGATGGGTCATCCATCGAAGGCTTTGCACGTATTGCGGAAAGCGATATGTACCTCGTGCCCGATTTGCAGACCTATCGGCGTATTCCGTGGAATACCACTCCTGGCAGCGCGACAGCACGCATTATTTGCCACGTCTACACGCCGCACGGCAAGCCCTTTGCGGGCGACCCCCGCTACGTATTGCAAAAAATGCTCCAGCAAGCCGCCGAAATGGGTTATATTTATCAGGTTGGCCCGGAATTGGAATTCTTTCTCTTCCGGCTCGACCAGGGCAAGCGGGGCACTATTCCGCGTCCGCACGACGAGGCGAGCTACTTTGATGATACCACCGAGCAGGCTACCGATGCCCGCCGCCGCATGGTCAAGAGCCTGCAAGAATTCGGTGTCGGTGTGGATGCCAGCCACCACGAGGTCGCCGCCGGTCAACACGAAATTGACCTCTCCCATAGCGAGGCGATGCAAGCCGCCGATAATACCCTGACCTGCCGCATGACCATTAAGGCGATAGCGCAGAGCATGGGTCTGTATGCCTCGTTTATGCCCAAGCCCATCGCCAATGTCAACGGCAACGGCATGCATATTCACCAGAACCTGAATGATATTGCTACCGGGCGCAATGTCTTTTTTAACGCCGACGACCTGTACGGCCTCTCGAAGGTAGGGCAGCAGTTCATCGCCGGACTGCTTACTCACGCCCCTGCCATGATTGCCATTTTAGCCCCGCTTGTCAACTCGTACAAACGGCTCGTACCTGGTTACGAAGCACCCGTGTATCTGAGTTGGGGCCACACCAACCGCTCGGCGCTGGTACGGGTGCCGCGTGTCAGCAGCGGGCGTGCCCAATCGACCCGCGTTGAATTGCGCTGCCCCGACCCTTCCTGCAATCCGTATCTAGCGTTTGCGGTGATGCTGGCGGCGGGTCTGGATGGAATCAAGCGCGAGTTGCCACTGGGCGAAGCTGCCGAAGAAGACCTGTTCCACGTTGACCCGCGTGCGCTGGGGCTTGAGGCGCTGCCCACTTCGCTGGGCGAAGCGTTG
>JAAUSQ010000203.1 GCA_012033195.1 Chloroflexaceae bacterium | reverse complement strand
GCATCGCCTCGCCCCAGCGCCGCCTTGAAGCGTGCCCCGTCGATCAACTCGCCCACGCTGGCAAAGCCGCTTTCAATCTCGCTGATCAACGCCTGATCGCGCTCGGTCAGGGCGGCGGGTTGCGGCACGCTGCCAAAGTTGCGGTACACATTGGTGAGCGAACGGTTCACCAGGTTGCCCCACGCCGCCACCAGTTCGTCGTTGTTGCGCCGCACAAACTCGGCCCAGGTAAAATCGGTGTCCTGGTTTTCTGGCCCCGCAATCGTCAAGAAGTAGCGCAACGGGTCGGGGTCGTAGCGGCTCAGAAAATCCTGCACATAGATGACGATGCCGCGACTGCTGCTAAACTTGCGCCCCTCCATTGTCAGAAACTCGCTGCTAACGATATTGGAGGGCAGGTGCAACGGCTCGCCCGTGCCGCCCGCCTGGACCCCACCGTTGCCATAGCCCAGCAGCATACTGGCCCAGATTACACTGTGGAACACAATATTATCTTTGCCCATAAAATATACATGGCGTGACTGCGGGTTCTGCCACCACTCGCGCCACGCATCGGGCGTGCCCCGGTTGCGTGCCCACTCGATGCTGGCCGACAAGTAGCCAATCACGGCATCAAACCAGACATAGATCTTTTTGTCGTCGCGCTCGATGTATTCGGGCAGCGGAATCGGGATACCCCATTCCAGGTCGCGGGTAATCGCACGCGGCTTCAAGTCTGCCAGAATATTCAGCGAGAAGCTCCGCACATTGGGCCGCCACGTCTCCTGCGCCGCGATCCACTCCTGCAACTGTGTGGCAAACGCAGGCAAATCAAGAAAGAAGTGCTCACTATCTTTGAACACGGGCGGCTGTCCGTCAATTTTCGAACGCGGATTGATCAGGTCGGTCGGGTCGAGTTGATTGCCGCAGTTGTCGCACTGGTCGCCGCGTGCCTCGCCATAACCACAGATCGGGCAGGTACCCTCGATATAGCGGTCGGGCAGGGCGCGCCCGCTGCTGCTCGAAAATGCGCCCAGCGTGGTCTGCTTCAAAATATAGCCCTTGTCATAAAGGGTCTTGAAGAGATCCTGCGTCACCCGGTAATGATTGCGAGTTGTTGTGCGGGTGAAGGTATCATAACTCAGACCCAGGTTGTACAGGTCGTCACTAATCACCTTGTTATAGCGATCAACCAGTTCTTTCGGGGTAATGCCCTCTTTATCGGCGGCAACCGTCACCGGTGTACCGTGCTCGTCGGTGCCGCTCATCATCAGCACCCGGTTGCCCTTCAAGCGCTGATAGCGGGCAAAAATGTCCGCTGGCACCCCAAAGCCAGCGACATGGCCGAGATGACGCGGCCCGCTGGCATAGGGCCATGCCACAGCCACAAGGATATGTTCGGTCATACTACTCCTCATCTCTAAGCAATGGTGGACAGTATAGACTGTCGCTGCGAAACATCCGGCAAGGAGCGGACAGCATTTCAAAACGTATCCGGGAACAGCAGCACAACATCAGGGGAATACTGGCGGCAGGCCCGCCATAAAGCCGCAAATAGTGAGGTACAGCCCGGCCCAGTGCCACGCTGGAGCAACAATCCTGTCAATCCATGCAGAAGTTGCCGATGGGGATAGTGTAATTTGCTGAGAGTGTGTATAATATATCATCAGTATAGGATACAAAGAGCGTTCTTTGTAATAAAATTGTTCAAGCCATGATCTCTTATCATAACGGGCTTTTTTATTATACCACGAGCCACAAACTGATCTTGATCCTATATGACGCCGAGGTTTTCCCCGCCGACGGCGCATTACATCGCGATATGAATGAAGCCTACGCGCACGTGCGCACGCTGGAGTGTGAAAGGAAGTAGTCAGGCATGCAGTCGCTCATCATCCTTCTGCTGGTGGTCGCAGTCATAGCAGTTGGTGGGTACCTAATCTACCGCCGCCAAATGGCCCAAAATAACATGATGGACTTGCCGCCGCCCGAAATTGGCGAACTGGTAGATTATACCGCCGATGCACCGGACGAGCCGGGAAGCTGGCGCGAACGTTTTCAGCAGCTTTCGTTGCCCGGAAAATCTTGATCGGATTGCTGCCCTTGCTTGGGGTGCTGCTCTGCATCATCATTGGTATCAATCTTGTCCCCTCACCAACCGACACCCCACCACCCGTTGCCGAACCCAACCCGCAGATTGCTATCGAAAAGGCCGACCTGGTGAATGCTACCACGATCAACGTGATTGCATCCACACGTGATATTCCCGAAGGCACCGCAATTGAGTTTGAACTGCTGGGCAATGGCGAGCCGTTTTTGTGGTACGACCCGACCACCGGGGTGGCCGAGGTAGCCAACGACCGGATCGAAATGAATGTGCAGCGTGTCCCCAATGGCCCGCTGGGTGAAGATGGCATCAACTACACCGTGCTACTGACCACAACCATTGATACCGAAGCAGTCACCCAGACGCAAGAGCTTTTTATTCCGGGTACGCTACGCGGCGAGTTTATCGATCTGCCGGAGCCAACCGCCACGCCAACCCCTCGCCCTTCACCGACACCCGAAGTGTCGCTTACCCCGGAGGTAACTGAAACGCCCGCGCCCGAAGCACCAACCGAACCAACCTTTGTTGAAGTGCTGGTTGGCAACGGGGGCAATGTGCGAGCTGCGCCAGCCATCGATGCCGAGGTGCTGGGCCAGATCACGCTGGGGCAGACGGTGCGGGTGTTGCAGAAGAATGCTGATGCAACCTGGTTCCAGGTGCAACTCGAAGACGGGGTGACAGGCTGGACAAGTGCGACTGCCCTGCTACCGCCGCCCGATGTTGTAGCGCAAATCCCGACCGAAGGCGAAACAACAACCGCCGAGCAACCCGCCTCCCCCGACGCACCGCCGCCGCCCGATGCAACCACTGCGCCACCGTCGGGTGATGGTGTGGTGGTGACGGTGGGCAATGGCGGCAATGTGCGGGCCACGCCCGATGTAACTGCCCCGGTTGTTGGGCAGATTATGTTGAACGAGCAAGTTCAGGTACTGGCAAAAATGCCGACGGCACCTGGTTCCAGGTGCGCCTGCCCAACGATACCATCGGGTGGACAAGCTTCAGTGCATTGCTGCCCTCGGCAGAGGTGGTGCAGCAGCTTCCAGTGGCATAGGCCCATGCTTGAAAGGCAGATGGTGTGACTAATGAATGGATGCTGAAGCAACCCATCGGGGGGTTGGCTATTACCTTTCTCGACCTGGAAACAACTGGATTGAGCACCGCAGCAGGGCATCGTATCTGCGAGATAGCCCTGTTGCGGGTGCGCGGCAGTGTGGTTGAATATGCGTATGAAACGCTCGTCAATCCACAGCGCCCGCTCGATAAACAGGCCGCCGCAATCAATGGCTTATCGGCTGAGATGCTCATAGATGCGCCATCCTTCGCCGCCGTCGCTGCCTCGATGCTCCAGATCACCAGCGACTCGGTGCTGGTGGCGCACAATGCCCCGTTTGATATTAGCTTTCTCGCCGCCGAACTGCGCACCCTGCAACTGGCACCGCTTCGCAACTATGTCATCGATACGCTCTCGATAGCGCGGCGCTTGTTGCGGGTACCTTCGTATAGCCTGCCCTACCTGGCAGACTATCTCCAGCTTGCCCCGCCATCCCACCGCGCCATGCAGGATGTCCGCTCGCTGCGTGGCCTGTTTGCATTCTTGCTGGCACAACTTGACGCACTCAATATTACGACGCTCGGAGCGGTGCTCCGCTTTGAGCGGGGCCTGCTCCCTGGCGACCCGGAGCCATCCGCACCGCCGATTATTCTACGCGCACTGCACGAACATCGCCGCCTCCGCATTGTCTACCGTTCACGCAGCACCCCCAACCCGGTTGCCCGTACTATTCTACCGCTGGCGCTCACCCAGGAGCGGCGCGGAGTACATCTACGGGCCTACTGCTACTTGCGCCAGGATATGCGCTCGTTTGTGATTGACAAGATGGAGCAGATTGAACTGGAAAACTGAGCACCCGTGACGCTGCAAGGGTACGTGGCACGGAGCCGCGCTTGCATGCACGAAGTGACTACCGCAAGAACAGGAGTATCCCAGTGCAGGAACAGGTACGTGTGTTGTACGAGACGTATTTGAAGGACTACTGGCTCGAAGTTCGGCAGGCGCACATCGACGGACGGGACCACGACACCGACTTTCTTGAATCGTATGTGCTGGAAAACCCGATGGATACTCCGCAGACGGTTCACGCGGCATATGAGTATTATCATCACCACATTGAAGCCCGCGATATCGGTGTAGTACGGGTCTATCGGATGCCCACCGAACACGGTGAGACCTATGCGGTGTACACCACCACCGATGGCGACGATGGCTGGCTAGAGCTTTACGATGCAGCCGGCGAACGGCTGGCGGGCGGGCGGGTCTATATCGAACTGGTTGCATGGGGCGAACTGGATGAACTCCGTGCGCAGGTGACAACAGGCGAGTTCCCGGCAGCGCTGGCCGACCGTCACGAGCGGACACTGTGGGCCGATGTGCAGGCTGCCGCAATCAGCAACGACGAAGACGACGACGACGACAAAGAGACACCTGAGCAAATCGAAGCCCGCTTCCTTGCTATGGTTGAGCAGTTCCTCGACCTGGAAGGCTGGATCTACACCCGCGACCAGGAAGAACCTGTCATCCGGTTTCCGTACAATGGCACGAATGGGCGTTGGAACTGCTACGTACGCGCACGTGGCGTTGCCGCACAACTCAGCTTCTATTCACTCTGCCCGGTCTATACGCCCGAAGAGCGCCGCCCTGCTATGGCCGAGTTCCTCAGCCGCGCCAATTTTGGGCTGATTATTGGCAACTTTGAACTGGACTTCCGCGATGGAGAAATACGCTATAAAACAAGCATAGATCTGGAGGGTGTACCCACCGATCAAGCTTGGGCACCGCTCTTTATGCGCAACTTCATCTATCCGAATGTGCGGATGATGGATCGCTATCTGCCCGGTATTATGCGGATTATTGCCAGCGATGCCGCACCCAAAGACATTATCGACGATATCGAAGGTTAACGCCTGTCATCCTACCGCTCAGACCGCTTGCCCCCTAACCGTGCCCGCCATGGTCAGGGGGTGCGTTGCTAATTACGATAGCTCACGCTGCCCGATATCGCCCCGGTAGATGCGCCCCGCAAAATTGATGCGCTCGGCGTTGAGGATAGCGCGTCCGCGTGCGCCGTTGAGTGTCGCCCCGAATGCAACGACCGTCAGCGCATGCCCGCCCGTGATAGAGAACACGGTGGCATGTGGCTCGGCCCCGATCATAAAGTTTGATACCATTTTCTCAAAAGGCCGGATACCCCGATGATCCTTTGAGTTGTAAATCAGACCGTGCGGGCCAGCGGTTTCGTGATGGAACACCAGCACCTCTTCGTCCAGCGCATCCAGCCCCATGAGCGGACTGCCCACCGCTGCATATTCCGGGTAGCCATCTGAAACCAGCGCAATACCCACCGTCGCCTCGTCGCGCCACTGGAGCGGTGGCAGCGTGCCAAGTCGTCGCGCAATCGTCGCCTGGATCAGCGGCAGCAGATCATCCTGGAGACGCGGCAGCACCACCTGGGCTTCCATATCGCGCATTGTTGCACGCAGGTTGATGATACTGGGGCCTTGCTGCGTCAGGATGCAATCGACCCCCAGGATGCCCAGTACGGGAGGTTATCTTTTGCCAGCGCCTGGCTAACGGGCACCAGCACGTGCTGATGCAGATATTCTTTCAGGCGCTGATAATACACCGATATACCCGTGTGTGCGCCCATCGCTGGCGCAAACGTCTCGCCGTTGCTGCCCTTGATATGATCGTACACACGGGCGGGCAGGAGCGATAGTACTGTCTGCCCGTCGCAGAAACCCGAAAAAGCGACCCGCACCCCGGTCATATATTCTTCAACCACCACCCCGCGCCCGCCTGCCGCAGTGCTGGCATCAAACAACTCGCGCAGACCCGTCAGCGCCTCGTAGCGGTCGTGGTAGGTGCGTTCATCGGTGAAAGGCGTATCGGAGCGCAGCAGTACAGGCATTGCAAGCGAGGCCAGATACTTTTCGGCAATGTCAAGCCGGTTGAAGGGGCGGCCCCTGGGGGTGGGCAGGTTGTGACGCAGCAGAAAATCTTTGGCAAGGCATGCACTCTGGTCGAGCGCAGCAGCAGCACGCGGTGGGCCAAACACGCCCCCACTGAGCGATACCAGTTCGTCGGTCAGGCCACTGTAGAGCGGTGTGCTATCGGCAGGAATGATGATGTCAATCTGTTCGGTGAACACCCAGCGCCCGATAGCGGTAGCATTGGTCGGGTCGAGGTCAAACACACGTGGGGCAATTTGCACCGTGCCGCCATTGCCGGGGGTGCAAAAAACGCGCTGGATCTGCGAACTGTTAAACAGTTTCCAGGTTAGCGCGTGGGCACGTCCATCACGTCCGAGCACCAGGACATCAAGCATAAGTTCCCTGATGATTCACATCTTCACTATGTATTGCGCTGCTGTTGCCGTGCCGCCATCAGGACATTCTGGAGCAGCATCACATTGGTCATCGGCCCGGTGCCACCCGGTACCGGCGTGATGGCGCTGGCAAGCTCGAAGGCGCTGTTAAAGTCAACATCTCCGACCATACTGCCATCTGGCTGTACATTGATGCCAAAATCGATCACCACCGCACCCGGTCGCAGCATCTCACCAGTAATCAGTTCTGGTTTTCCAACTGCTACTACTACAATATCACATACGCGCAAGATAGCAGGGATATCGGCGGTTTGCGAATGGCAGACCAGCACCGTTGCGTTTTCACGCAGCAGCAAGGCCGTCATCGGGCGACCAACCACCATCCCCCAGCCAACCATGGCTACATTGCGCCCCTTGAGGGGGATATTGTAGTGCTTCAGCAGGGCGATACCGCCAGCCGGTGGGTTGGGCAGCAGCGCAGGCTGCCCCTGTACCAGCAATCCCGCATTGGTCGGGTGAATACCATCTACGTCTTTGCGATAGTCGAGCTGAAAGAGTGCCTGTTGCAGCGAGAGATGAGCGGGCAGCGGCAGTTGCAACAGAATGCCATGCACAGCCGCCTCGGCGCTGAGGTGGGCAAGTTGCTGCTCTAGCACCGCCTGCGCGACATCCTCCGGCAGCAGTTCAAGCTGAAAGGCCATCCCGACCGCCTCGCATTGTTTACGAATATTCCGTACATAGCGGTCGGAGGCGGCAACCCCGGCTACCTGTACCACCGCCAGACGGGGCGGGTAACCGTACTGTTGCTGGAATAAGCCGACCTCGTCCTGAAGTGTGGCACGCATCTGCTGTGCCACTGCTCGACCATCGAGAAGCGTGGCTGGCATTGAACCTTTTACTTTCCTATTTCCGGATAGCGCTTACGAACGCATCCGCGACTGCACAATATCCAGTATACCGCGTATTTCTTCCACGGTGCCCACCGTCAGGTCTTCGATCTGGGCGCGGACCTGCCGCACATAGTTCTGGTCTTCGAGGGCCGTCAGGTTGATCTCAACACTGAGCAGCGCACTCTGGATCGTCGCATGAATTAGCGTTGCGGCAACCCCGATATCGCTCACGAGCAGACGGCTACAACGATTGACCATTGCAGTACACAGCGGCAGCAAATACACCGCAGCGCGAGCCGTGCGCAGGGGCACTTCGGCGGCCTGTCGGGTAATATTCTGGATAGCAGCGCGACGACTGGCAGCATCGGCGGCGGTAGTGCGTGGCAACTTGTAGGCCACCGACAACCGACCAAACACCTCGATATCGTCTTCGGCAAGTTGCTGCAACTCGCGGCGGAGTTCTTCGGCGCGTGTGTGAATCGTGCGAATATCGCTAGCATCGTCGCCATTCGCTTTGTTCAGAGTAATGGCACAGACCATGCTAATCAGGCCAGCAGCGGTCGCCCCACTCAGCGCGGTAACACTGCCGCCGCCGGGGGTGGGCGCGTCAGAAGCCAGGGTATCCAGAAATGTTTGTAATGACTGAGCAAGTAGTGTGTCAGGCATGAGCTTTCCTCCTTGCAGGAACGTCCAGTATTTCATGCTCTGCCCCTATGCATACATGATAATGCGAAATTGCTTGAAATGGTAGGGCAATACAGTACAAAATGAGGACGGATGCTGCTGAAAAGGTGCTTGCGTGATAGATATATCGGATGTAGGCTACATTATACCAGTATCCACAGGCCGATACAAATAGACAAACCGGAATAGTTCCGGTCTGGTTCAGGTACATGCATATGGACACACACCACAGAACGTTTGTTATTGGGTGCGCGGTCTGGGCGTACAAAGCCTGGATAGGCACGTTTTTCCTGCCGGCAGCGCCAGCGGCGATCTGCTGCGCCTGTATAGCAAACGGCTCACCACCGTAGAGGGCAACACCACCTTTTATGCTATTCCCAAGCCAGAAATGGTGCAGCGCTGGGCGAGCGAAACGCCGACCGATTTTCAATTCTGCTGCAAGCTCCCCCGCGATATCAGCCACCGTGGGGCACTGGTGCAGCAACACGCGCCGACCCGCGCCTTTGTTGAGCGTATGGCCGGATTGGGGAGTCGATTGGGGCCGTTTTTTCTCCAGTTGCCGCCCGCCTACTCACCACACCAGATGGATGATCTAGCGCAGTGGCTAGAAGGATGGGCCATCGATCTATCTACCTATCGGGTAGCGGTAGAGGTGCGCCACCCGGCATGGTATGAGCCACCCGCTGAGGCGGCCCTGATGGAGCTTTTAGCACGCTATGGGGCAGGCCGTGTGCTGATGGATGTGCGCCCGCTCCAGGCGGGGCCGCTGCCGGGAGCCGAGGAAGATTTGCAACGTGCCGCGACAACAAGCCTGATGTACCGCTGCATCCGCTCC
>JAAUSQ010000202.1 GCA_012033195.1 Chloroflexaceae bacterium | reverse complement strand
ACGTAAAGCCGAGGCCACGCCAGCCACGCATCGCCAGCAATACCAACAGGAGTGGAGCTGTAATAAAGGCAAACAGACTCACCTGCCCATCCAGGCGCGGCAGCGTAAGTGTGGGCACCAGACCAATCGCCAGTGACAGTAGCAGGTACAGCGCCGCCACCAGATCGGTGAGGGTGGGAATGCTGCGGCCCTGCGCCTGTCGGAAGAGCAAGGCCGGAAGAGCAACATAGGCGATAGCAGTTAGCAGGCCAGATACCGTAAACTCGCGCACTGCCGCACTGTACGAGGCATACAGCGCGGGCACCAGCGCCAGCAGCACCAGCAGGGCGCGTGGGTCGCGGCGCACCGTAAAGCCGAGCCGGTCGTAGACAGTAGCGCTGCCGAGCAGGGTGTAGCCAAGTGCCAGCACGCCGAAGGTCGTCAACGCGGCCCAGCGCTCTTGCGCGGGCATTATGGTATCGAGGGTATTCCAGACGAAGGCGGCAATCAGTACAAGCGCACAGACCAGTGCGGTGATAGTACCGCCACTCAGCTCGGATGAGCGCGATCCAGAATCAGACATAAGCGGGTACAGCCTTTACAGAACCAAATACAGGGATTTCGTTTGCGAGCGTGATGCCAGCAGGGGTGATCGGGCAGCGGTAGGCGTACACCTCAACGCCGCGCATCAGCGCCTGTCGGAGTGCACTAGCAAATGCCGGGTCAACGGTTTCGTTGGGCACCAGCGCCCGCGCCACGTGGCGCTGCACAATAAAGAGCAAGGCCACCCGCTGCCCGTTCAACGCCAGACGGCCCAGTTCTTCGGCGTGGGCGCGTCCACGTTCGGTCGGGGCATCCGGGAACATTGCTAACCCATTCACCACCTGCCCGACTGACTTCACCTCCAGAATACAGCGGGTCAGGTCGTCGGTCAGCAGAAAGTCGAAGCGATGGCTACCAAGCCGAAACTCTGGCTTGATGGTTGTGTAGCGGGCAAACTGTGGCAGCGCCTGTGCTTCGAGCGCCGCCGCCACTAGGCGGTTGGGCAGGTGGGTATCAAGCGATACCAGTTCGGCCCCCACATACGCACCGACAACTTGATAATCGGTGCGCCGCCCGACCCCCACCCGACGGGCCAGCAACAGGCGCGTATTCGCGAACAGAATGTCGTGCAGTCGTCCACGATCTGCCATATGTGCCCGCACAATCTCCCCATCAATATTGGCATCAACGGTGAATTGGTTGGGGCGGGCAATAAAGCGGCCTTCGACCAGTGGCGCACCGGAGGCGAGCGAAATCTGTATTGTCATGATGTTTACTCTCGCACTACAAACAAAACCACGAAGCCGCGCTTCGTGGCTAGTCCGTTTTGTTCTTATAGTGTAGTATACCACCAGTTGTACGCCCAATACGGCTCTTGCGGGTAGTGTTACGAGTGGTTAACCCATTGGAATAGCCTACCGAGTGCCGGAGTAATTCTGCAACTCCGGCACCGTACACGGAACACGTAGCGAGCTAGGCCGCGTGGCGATCAGCGGTGGGGGAACGGGTCCTCTCTGGGCAGGGTTGCTACGGCAAGCATCAGGTTCCTACAGGATATGGTAAGGCTCAATTGATACTTTGTCAATAGATGGGATGAGCGGTAGATGTAAGATGAGCGCCAATAGACTAACAAAACCATTGCATTCGTTGTATATTAAAGGAAGCAAGTTTCATAAACGAGATCGCAATACCTGCAAGGAGAACGGAGTGATTCGGAATGCTCTGGGAACACCGTCGGCGGCGCAACCACCCCATACGCCGACGACGATGCAAGGATGGCGCGCATGGGTACTTGGTCGGTTTCTACTGTTTCTGCCGTGGATTGCGCTGCTCACGGCGGCTTCAGATGTCATTACATCATTATTACGCTGGCCCCTCAGCGAACTGTGGGTGCAGTTTACAATAGAAGCGATTGCTGTAACAGCAGTTTTTGCCCTGAGTTTGAGCTGGCCCTGGCTCACCCGCACCTTCACGCATGCTATGCCTATTGCCGCCTCGGTGATTATCTTCCTTATGACACTCATCGGCTCCTATGATATTTTTTCGTATGGCGTTGCCTCGGATGGGCCGATGTTTCTTCTGGTGGGCATCCTGCTGATGACAATCTTCTTCGGCGGTCGCCAGGGTGCCATACTGTTTGCTAGCACAACTACCTTGATGATTATGCGGTTGGTCGTGCTGGGGACGGGTGAGGTTGACCAGAGTATCGGGCGTGTGCTCAACGATATTATTGTGACTACCTTCCTCACCACAGTCAGTATCGTACCGCTGGCCTTTCTGCTGCGCGGGCTTGCCACCAGCACCGACGCATTAAACGCACGCGCCGAGGAACTGGCCGCCGCGCACGTCCTCACTGAGCAGCAGAACCAGGAACTGGCCGCCAGCAATATTGCACTGGCCGAGAGCAATACCGCGTTTGCCAATACCAATACTGCCCTGGCCCGCAGTAACGCCGCACTCGAACAGACCGAACAACAACTGCGCGATCTGGTGGCCACGCTCGAAACGCCCACCGTAGTACTGGCCGGGGGCGTGCTGCTGGCCCCGATTGTGGGAGCACTCGATAGCCGCCGCGCCGAACGGCTCAAGGCGCGTCTGCTCGACGATGTACATCGTCAGAACGCACGCATCGTCGTGATTGACCTGACGGGCGTGCCCGTGGTCGATGGGCAGGTCGGCGCAGGGCATCCTCGAAATCGGGCGGGCGATCCGGTTGCTGGGGGGGCAGGTCGTGCTGACGGGCATCTCGGCGGCAATCGCGCAGACGGTGGTGTACGAGCGAATTGATCTAACGGGCATCGTCACCGTGCGCTCACCCCAGGAAGTGCTGACCACGCTGCTCAAGTAAGCGGCAACGCCGCACCTGCCTGGATCTGGCGCACTGCGTAGGATGGGCCGCGTTCCTGCACATGCGCCTGCCAGGTGTGCAGGTCGGCGCGGGCAGCGTCGCGCAGCAGCGTAGCAATCGCCGCCGCCAGATCTGCTGCTGTAAAGCTGTTCGGGTCGAGGCACGCCGCCAGTCCGCAGCGCTGGGCATCGTGGGCAATTGAGAACTGATCGCTCGAAAAGGGCAGAATGACAGCAGGCTTGCCATAATACAGGCTTTCGGTGAAGCTGTTGTTACCACCGTGATGGATCACCACGTCCATAGACGGCAGCAGCCCCTTCTGCGGAATGAACGCCTCAATGATCACCCGGTCGCTACTCAGGTGCGCCAGTGCCTCGGCGCTGCCACCCGCCGCCACAATACACAGCGCCTGCGGGTAAGCGTCCCCAATTGCACAAATACAGCGCTCCAATACATCGGTGCGGGCCGACAGAAACGTCCCCAGTGCAACGAGGATACGCGGGCCAGATGCTGCAACCGCTAGCAGGCGGTCGCGCCACGTGGTGGGCAGCGTTTCGGGCTGGAAGCAAGCCCCCATAAAGATCCGCTCGATGCCGTTTGATTCGATCTGTTCCAGCAGGTGCGGGAAGGCCGGATAGGTGTAGAGCACTGCGAGCGGCGAGCAGAGCCGGAAGGCACTCACGACAGGGGGCAGGTGCGGGGCGTGGGCTGCGATGATGCTGTTAAACAGACTGGTGAACTTTGTATCGACCTGCTGCGCCAGTGTTCGCAGGTCGCTCAGTTCTTCGGGTGCTATGGTGAACTCGCGGGGCCACGCATAAGGTACACCAAACAGTTGCGTACCGGATGGCACATAGGTCGGGTGGCCGGGGCAGTAGGTCAGGAAGGGCTGTTGCAGGCAGTACAGCGCCAGCGTGACAGCATACGAAAGCTGGTCAACAATACAGATATCGGGTTGCAACGCCTGGATCATCTGCCCCACGTCGGCCAGCATGCGCTCCGGGTCGGTCAGCATATCGTGCTGGCGATGCTCGGATTGCAGCCGGAGCGTGGCAATCGGGCCGTGGCGGGTGGCCTCAAAAAAGGCGTTCAGCCGCTCGGCCTCGCTGCGGCTCTGGTCGGTGCGCTGGGCGATGCCGGTGTTGGCATTCCGGGTAATGTTCAGTTCGTAAAAGTGGATCTCCTGTGCCTGTACCTGCGCTGCGAAGGCCACACTGCACGCCACGGTCACGCGTGCCCATCGTGTGCGCAGGCGGCAGCAAGTGCTAACATCGGCTGGAAATGCGAATAAAACGGTGGACTGATAAGCACAATGTTCTGGTAACGCATACTTGTTTGCTTTCTTCAGCGCCCCCTCTTTAGATGTGAGGGGCGCTCCGCGATGGCTTATTGCTCAACCAATTCAGTATACACGCTGGCAAAGTCGCGGGCCACCCGTGCAATGCTGAACTGCTGGTACACCGTCTGGCGGCCTGCGCGGGCAATCTCGCGCAGGGTCGCGGGGGTGGGCGCATCTTCGATCAGGCGCTGCACCAGATCGTGCGCCAGGGTCGCGGCACTGCTGGTATCAACCAGAAAACCATTCTCTCCCGGCACAATATAGCTCGACAGGCCGCCCCGCTGCGGACCAAACACCACCAACCCCGCCGCCATCGCTTCGAGCACGGCAATGCCAAACTCTTCTTTGAAGCTGCTGCACACATATATATGCGGGGTGGCGGTAGGCAGCCAGCGCACAATGCCCTGTTCGAGCAGGCGCGTTTCGGTGTTACTGAGGGCACCTTGCAAGCACAGCCGCCCCTGCACCTGCGGATACCGTGCCACAATTGCGGCGATCTGGTCGAGCATCTGCTGCTCGGTGTCGGTGGGATGGCTGAGATTGCCTCCACCAGCACAAGCTGATAGTGCTGCCACAGGCCGCTACTGGCCCACGCTTCCACCAGCAAGGGCTGCTGCTTCACCGGGTTGAGCCGCCCCACCGAGAGCACAATCGGCTGGTCGCGCAGCGCCGGGTCGAGGCAGTAGCCGGGTGCGGCGGTGTACAACTGCTCAACCAGATGGCGCTCGGTTGCGGCGGCGGCGGGGTGCTGCACATCCAGCGCGATGCCCTCGGCAATCACACGCAGCGGCTTGTGCTGAATACGGGGGTCGGCGGTAAGCTGCGGGAAGTAGGCCCCCAAATAGGCGGTGCCTGCCCGGGTGGGCATAGCAATAGAGCCGTCTACGCTGGCCACCAGCGTATCAGCAATATACACTTTGTAGAGCTTGTCTATCAGTTCGGCGCGTTCGCTGTCGTTCAGGGTGGTACGGTTGAACCACGGTGCAAGCTGGCGGTGTGGGTCGGGTGTCAGCGTAAAGACCACCCGGCTCCCCAGGGTGCGTGCTGCTGCAAGCGCTGCCTTCGAGCCGCTATCGGAGAAGCGCAGGTGGAACAGGTCGGGCTGAATGCCGAGCGCGGGCAGGGTCTGCTCAATCGCATATTGCAGTGCATACTCATTCGCCAGCAGGTCGGCGGGCATTGGCTCGTGCTCCAGGTAGAGCGGCAGCGGCACCAGGGTATGCTTGGCATCTGCTGCAATAGGTAGCAACGGCTCATCGGTGGCAGGTTGCAAGACGAGCGTGTACACGTGTGCTATCTCTGGCAGGGTCGCCAGGGCTGTGCCAAGTGTATTGAGAAACACACTCAGGCCGCCGCTGTTGCCGTTGCCGGGGCGGGCAATCTGCCCCTGCAACATACACTGTACAATTACCAGACCATCTGCACTGCCAGCAGGGGCAACCCGTGCGGGCACGGGTGCCGCAGGGTCGCCCAGCAACCGCAGCGTGTCTGCCAGCGCAAGGCAGATCAGCGGGTCGCTGTGACGGGCCAGCAGACCACGCAGCAGCGGTATCAGGTCGGTCATCTGATGAACAGTACAGTAGCGCAGCAGCGCCAGTGCTACATCGCGGTCGGCCTGCGGCAGCCACTCCGCCACCTCATCTAGCGCGAGTACGTCTATTGCATGTTCGGTCGCCAGGTCAATCAGTACGCGTTGCACAGTGGGACGCTCGGCGATGCACAGCCGTTGCCGTAGCACCGCTTCAATAGCGGCCCGGTCACCCAGGCGCACAGTGGCGCGGAAGGCATCGTGTACCATCGCGTGGATGTGTGGGCCGTAGCCAATCTGGTTAAGCAGCATTTCGGGCGGGGCGGCGGCTCCACTGCGGCAGATACCGAGCAGCATGGCGGCCCGCTCCCACAGCTTCAGGTTGGGACGCGTGTGAATAGCAGACGCGGCGCGGGCTAGATGCGTCCAGGCGAACTCGTGCAGCACAAAGGCAGTCAGGGCATCGGTGTGCAGGTTGGCAAGGTCTACCGAAAAAAGATCGTGCAGAATGCTTTCCGGGTCGTGGCGGGCAATCTCTGCGGCATGCCACAGGGCGTGGCGCAGGGCGGCGTAGGTGTCCTTGATATGGTCATCGTCGTGCTGCAACAGGTGCAGTTGCAGGCCAGCAACATACTGCAAATAGGTAGTAGTACGATCCACCGAATCACCTTCCAGGCTGAAATCCGAGAATCCATTGCAGTGAATATATCGCCCAATATCGCTGTGCGTATCGAACAACGCTGGCTAGACGTGGGGACACAACACCTCACCCGCAGCCAGGTGTGCAAGCTGCACTGCCTTTGCACAGGAATTGCAACGATATCCTCAAGCAGTGTACCATGCTTTTAAAAAGAAAGTAATTTGTTAGGCATGGGAAGAGATGAAAGAACAGTGAGAACGCCCCGCTCCTCGCGCCGTGGGAGCGGGCCACAAGCAACACTGAACCCTACCGCACCGTTACCAACGTGCCTTCGGGTGCCCAGCCAAACAGCAAGCCGGCATCGTGCGGAGCGATCCCCACGCAGCCGTGGCTATACCGTTCGCCGGTGCCGAAGCGGTCGTGCCAGTAGACCCCGTGAATAGCAAAGCCGCCCCAGTAAAACATCACCGAGGGCACATCGGGCACGTGCCATGTTTCGCCGCGTGATGTGCCGCGCAAGGTCTTGCGGGCATATTTGGCATAAATGCGCCATGTGCCGCGTGGCGTCTCAAAGCGGTCTTTGCCTGTCGAGACGGGCGCATCCAGCACTAGCACATCGCCCTGATAGGCCCACAGCCATTGTTGATCGAGGCTGACCTCAATGCGCTTCGGTGCGTCGGGGTACAGGTCGGCGGGCGCGGCAGGGGCAGGCGTGAACGATGGCGTCAGCCCGGCAACCCATGCGGCATCGGTGCCGAGGTTGGCGCGGCGCACCGCCCACTGCTCGCGTGCTTCCAGATCGAGCACCAGCACGGTTCGGTCAAATGCCTGCATAATCAGCCGCTTCTCGCCTGCGTCGGTGGGCACCAGCAGATCGAAGGCGTGTGTAATGGGCAGGCCAACATCGTGCATCCAGCCACCGGGGAAGAGCGATTGCCGATTGATATAGACCCAGAACTGATAAGGCACGATATACCCAGCACCGGTGCAAGCTCGTAGCTGGCAGGCACAAAGACCCCCTGCTCAAGCGCGAGCGTGCCACCGCCAAAGCCTTCCGGCATGGGATGCTGCCCGTGGTACTGCTCGCGCAGTGCGCCATAGGTGACCGGCAGGCCATCAATAGCGAGGTCGGGCGCGGCGGCGATAAGCTGCTGGGTGAGCGGCGTATACCCGACCGCCTCGGCGGGGTTGTCGGTACGGTGGCGATGGTCTTCGAGGCGGCCCTTCTCGAAGTATTGCACCTGCACGCCGTCCATCTCCAGCACCGGCGAGTTGATGCGCCCCAGGGTCTGCTCGCCGTGGTGGTGCCAGTAATAGGTGGTAAACAGATTAGTGGGCGATTCCTGGGCAGAAGCGGGCGCGGGCGTAGTCGGCGCTACCAGCAGCGCCAGCAGGAGACAGCCTAACAGGGCAACACGACCAGAGACACAGGACATGAGAACCTCCTTGGTGCAGGGCAGGGTACACGATGGGCCGTCGGACGTGAATAGACTGGATGTCATGCCTTCCTCAAACAGTATGCCACACGAAGCGTTGTTCTGACAAGGGGCTATTTTGACATTTGAACAACTATCGCTGCAAAATCGCCTGCACCTGCCGCTGCACCCGCAACGCCGCCAGCGGTGAAGGGACCGGTTCGAGCCAGGGTGTAAGCTGTGCAAGCAGTGCGGTGCGGCGCATCTGGATGGTGTGGCGCTGTGCCAGCAGGGTTGACAGGTCGCGCAGGGCTTCTATCCGCCCGCTGATAATGGCAGGCTGGCGCGTCAGGGTGGCATAGCCGATTGCCAGCAGATCGTAGTACAGGATGGCGGGCAGGCACTCGCGCAGCAGCGGCGCGGGCAGGCAGCGCACCAGCACCCGCAGCCGATTGCGTCCGAGCAGGCGCTGCTTGAAGGGGCTGCCGCTAGCCGAGTAGACATGCCGCGCCCGTGCCGCAGGCGCAACGACAGCCCGCCAGCCGCGTAGCCGTGCCCGCCATGCCAGGTCGACATCTTCCAGATAGTTGAAAAATCTTCGGCAAACAAGCCGATATCATCCAGCAGTTCGCGCCGTAGCAGGGCCAGACCACCACTCGCGCCAAACACTTCGACGGGCGCGGCGGGCAGGGTGTCCAGCGTGCGACCAAGCCACACATCAAGCGCCACGCCATCGCGCTGCATACGGATGCCCGCCGACGCCGACGATATGCGGGGCGCGGTTGAAGGTGAGCACCCCCGCTGCTGCACCTGCGTCGGGCGTGTCGTGCAGAGCGGCCCACAGTGCATCAATGCACCCCGGCTCAATCAGGGCATCGTCGTTGCAGAGCAGCAGCAGTTCGCCGCGTGCCACCCGTAGACCCGCGTTGGTGCCGCCAGCAAAGCCCCGGTTGGTCGGCAGTTCGAGCAGGCGCACATCGGGCGCGTGACAGCGTGCCCAGGTTGCGGCGTTGTCGCGGGAGGCGTTGTCAACCAGAATAATCTCGTCGTGCGGCTGAAGCTGGACGCGCAACGCCGCGAGACAGGCG
>JAAUSQ010000012.1 GCA_012033195.1 Chloroflexaceae bacterium | reverse complement strand
ACATGGGCTGCGTGTTACATTGACGATCAGGACATGCGACTTACCTTCTTCGGCGAGCGCTCCCCCAATTAGCACGCAGATAGGTCAGAAGCTTTTCCTCCGCATGAGTGCCGCCACCAGAACGGAAAGTTCGCCCCAAATCTTTCGTTCGTCGCCCCACACGCAGTGCGCCCGGTAGCAGCAGTGCGCTCTGCTATATGGCAGCAGCAACCTATAGCAGCGGGGCCGACCTGACAGTGATACGTGGCGGCGGCACCTTGCATCACCCGAACGACCCGACAACCACTCCCGAAATGAACCTGTTCCATATGGAAGGGCCTGCCGTGTTTCGGCAGTCGTTGCGGGAACTGGGGTCATTCCTTACCACCTCTTTTGATAGGCTCAATTGGGAACGGCGCAGCGTCGATGCCGTCGTGCCGCATTAGGCCAGCCGCCACGGGACTGAGTTGCTCACGCGGCACCTCGGCTTCGAGGAGTCGCAGATTGATATATTGATAATTGGATACGACATATAGATGCAACCCCGCTTATTTATCACACAAGAACACTCACATCTTACGATATGCATCAATAAAAACAAAAACCAATCTCGATTTATATAGAAGCTGTATTTATTTATCGTTAAAAATAAGGATTCATATCTATATACCAGACAGTTCTGGTATATTTTTTTGTACTCTTTCCCTCCTATTCATCGTGCACCGTATGATACTATTGTGGAGAACCGTTGCGTGCATAGGAAAAAGTGAATATTTAATCTGTGGTTCTTGTAGATTGTACTACGTAGATGTAGGCTCTTTATAGCAAGTTACGAGAGCGTGATGGTGCCCGACACTTTGAGCACAATGTACGGCATAGGTGGCTTGCTCATATGTAAGAAAATGATTTTCTTGCATACAAAGCACATAGCCTCAGAGCCTGACGCACAATTCCATCTGACACTGCTGTCTTTAATTTTATAGTCCTTTTGTTCTTTTGCCATGCCTTTCTTATACCAGGAAAGACATCGGAACAGAGAGCGTTCGTCTCTCGTCGTGCATCCAACCGAGTTACCGTATCGCGCTGGCCGATGCCTGTACAATTTGCTCATCGTTAGTAGCGAAAGTAAACGGTCTATGCGAATGCTACTGCAAGAGATTCTCGAAAAACTGTCTGCGCTGGAAGAACAGGCGACCGATGATCAAACCCTTCTTAATCGGGTAAAGAGTTTGCGTACCGTGGTAGAACAACGGTTGGGACTACGGAGGAGTCGCAAGGAACGACGTGCTACTCAGGCCGCGCCAGGACGCACGCCACCGCAAGAGTAGACCGGTTTTTGCAAGCCGATATCTGACGATTATGTATTGACCGCGTTCGCTGAAAAGTGCCGCGAGTTTCGTACGGGAAGCTTGCAGCACTTTTTTTGTTGGTGAGCATTTCGCTGAATGAGTATATTCTTGCTCTTTCAGATGAACTAGACGGAGTGGCGATAAGCCTGATCTATTAAAGGCAGCGTTAAAGCCTGCTCAGATGAGCAGCGCGGAGCAGGCCGAACCATACGTCGTCCGCTCGTTGGAGTGTGCCCGTCTCGCTCGGAAAAAAGTGATTGCACTGCAAGTCAAACCAGAAACACACACGCTTCATTTCAGCACAGAAAGGTTTTAACTGCATGCATACGTATAAGAAGAGACCAGACACGCGGCTGTTTTCGATCAAGATCAATCCGAGACACGGCTACAATCGGTACTTCTTTTTACTGGATGCGCTGTTGCTAGCGCTGGCGGCCTACTTTAGCTTTGTCCTGCGTCTCGATCAAATAAACATTGCGCCCTACTGGTATCAGCTTGGTGCATACATACTGATAGCCATGCCCGTGGTGCTGGGTGTGGCGCTGCTTGCAGGAGTATATAAGCGCTACTGGCACTATGCCGCCCTCGACGATCTTTTGCTACTGATGTGGGCCGTGGCATGTGCTGCCGGCATCGTGGCGGTGCTGACACTCACGGTGATGCAGACTGGCCCCGCGCCACAGATACCGCGCTCAATTCCGTTTATTTTTGCTCCGTTTGCCCTGATTGTGACATTGGGTCCCCGGCTTGGGGTGTGGCTGTTTGCCCGCCAGCAGCGCCGCCGCTCGCAACTTAGCCAGCCACGAACAGCCCGGATTGCGCCCGAAGCCACCGCACCTGTCCCTGCGGTCATCATTGGGGCTGGACAGGCGGGCGTGATGGTCTTGCAGGAAATGCGCCAGAATCCGCAGCTTGGTGTCGAGCCGATTGGCTTTCTGGATGACGACCCCAAAAAGCACAACCTCAGTATTCAGGGTGTCTCTGTGCTGGGCGACCGCCACAGCATTGGGTGGGCGGCCCGCGAACACGGTGTACAGCAGGCTATTATCGCTATTCCGACGGCAGCAGGCAAAACCATCCGTGAGATTCTGGGCCTCTGCGAAGAAGCGGGCGTACAGACCAAAGTTATTCCTGGCCTGTACGAATTGCTGAATGGGAAGGTCAATGTCAAGCAGATCCGGGATGTGCAGATTGAAGACTTGCTGCGCCGCGAGCCTGTTCGCACCGATACCACTGCACTCAGTGCGCTGGTGCAGGGCAAGCGCGTTCTGGTAACAGGCGCGGGTGGCTCCATCGGCAGCGAACTATGTCGGCAACTTATTCGCTTCAACCCAGCCGAATTGATTATCCTGGGGCACGGCGAAAACAGCATTTTTGAAATCCATAACGAACTGCGCCACACGCTGGCCCGTTTGCAGCAGCACGCCCAGAACGAAAACGGCGTGAGCCATGGGCACACGTGCCACGTGACACCAGTGATTGCCGATATCCGGCTTACCAGTCGTATTCAGTACATTTTTGAGCAATACTGCCCGCATATTGTTTTCCACGCGGCAGCCCACAAGCACGTGCCGCTGATGGAGCACAACCCAACGGAAGCCATCACCAACAATCTGCTTGGTACCCGCAATGTTGTACAGGCGGCGCAGGATGTGGGCGTTGAGCGCTTTGTAATGATATCAACCGATAAAGCCGTCAACCCGACCAGTGTGATGGGGGCCAGCAAGTGCACCGCCGAATTGATTGTGCATCAGGCCAGCCTGCATACCGGGCGACCATATGTAGCAGTACGGTTTGGCAATGTACTGGGCAGCCGGGGCAGTGTGGTGCTGACCTTTAAAAAGCAGATTGCGGCAGGCGGCCCGGTGACGGTGACCGACCCGGAGATGCAACGCTACTTTATGACTATTCCCGAAGCGGTGCAACTGGTGTTGCAGGCGGCGGTAATGGGGCGCGGCGGCGAAGTATTTACGCTCGATATGGGTGAGCAGGTCAAGATTGTTGACCTAGCCCGCGACCTGATAGAACTGTCGGGGTTGGAAGTGGGGCGCGATATCGATATTGTCTTTACAGGCATTCGACCGGGCGAGAAGCTGTATGAGGAGTTATTCGCATCTGATGAAGCGTTCCAGCGCACCGATCATCACAAGATCTTTATTGCCCAGAATGCCAGTACGTTTGTACCGCAACACCTTGATTACTGGGTTGAATCGCTGGCGCTTGCTGCCGAACAGAACGATGACGATACTATTCTGCTGATTCTACAACAGTTGATCCCGCAGCATCAGCTTGGCCGCACTGTCGATGCCGAACGTAACCCGCTGGCCCGCGAACTGCTGCGCGTCGGCAGGAGTGCCACCAGCACCGAAAAGCAGCGTATTGCTGCGCCAGATCAGTTATTCAGCCGTACCGCCAGTGCATAAGCACGCATGCGGCGATGGACAATCGGAATGGCCCACGCAGGCGGGCTTTGTACCATTAGCCGGAGGTTTGAACCTCCTGGCAACCCTGCCTGACAGGGACCGTTACGGATCCGGCCCGTGCCGGTCGGTTCACCGCAACTGACAGCGTACTGCCTGCTGCACAATCATACTCCCGGCTTGTTGTAGCCACCGCTCCGACCGGGAGCCTATACCTGGATGATCTGCCTTTTCGATAGCGCTGACTGTCGGAAATGGCGGAGCATGACCAGAATTATGCAATAACACTGATCGGGCTGGATTTGAACCTGCCCGTGTTATCGTTGGTCTGACTGGTTTTCTGGAAGTTCGTCATCATTCATCATATGCTACGAGGTAGACTTGGAAATAAAACACACAATTCGCTTTTTAACGCGTTGGCTGTGGCTGATAGCCCTGTGCGCCGTGCTTGCTGGCGGGGTCGCGTTTGCGATTGCCCAGCGACAGGGTCGCACCTACAGCGCCACTACAACGCTGCTTGTTAATCCGGGGCGACCAAGCCGCGAAGGACTCGATCTGGGGAACGCCGACGAGCGTGAGTATATTGTGCAGACCTATATTTCACTGCTAAATAAGCGCCCGGTGTTCGAGCACGTGATTGCCACACTTGATCTCGATGCGTCTCCGGGCAGGCTTGCCGATAACGTCAGCATTGTTTCGGTAGCCAATACACAGATGATTGAGGTTCAGGTAAAGGATGGCGACCCACGCCGCGCTGCGGTGATTGCCAATGCCATTGTGCAGGCCTTCAACGAGCTTGAGCCGACCTTGCTTGCCAACCCCTACGCCGCCAATCGACCAGGCCTGCACATCGTTGAGGTTGCCATCCCACCCGACCAACCCGATAGCATCGGCGCGGTGCCTATCGCTACACTGGCCTTTGTGGTAGGCGCATTGATTGCAGTTGGCGCGGCCTTCCTGCTGGAATATCTCGACTCGTCGGTGCGTTCGTACAAAGACATCGAGCGCCTGACGGGACTGCATACAGTCACGGTAATCGGGCGCATTCGCGGAGCAGGGCCATTTTCAAAACTGGTGACCCTGAAGAAGCCCCACTCACTGGCCGCCGAAACATACCGTATGGTACGCGCTCATATTGAATTGGCCGCCGAAGAGCGCCCTGTTCAGGCGATTACGGTGACAAGCAGCAACACAGGTGAAGGCAAGAGTGTGACCGCTGCAAACTTGGCGGTAGCGTTGGCCCAGACCGGACTGCGTGTGATCGTGGTGGATGGCAATTTGCGCAAGCCTGCATTGCACCGCTTCTTTCAGCAACCCAACGAGCGCGGCCTTTCGACGCTGCTGGAGCAGCACCCCGACTCACCCGAAGTAATTGAAGAATTTCTGCTGCCGATTGCCGAGAACCTGCACCTGCTGCCGGGTGGCCCGGTGAGCACGCATCCGGCGCAACTGCTGGCAAAACAACGCCTGCACTGGCTGGTCAATGAACTGAAGCACCATGCCGATATTGTGCTGTTTGATAGTGCAGCCCTGCTCGATGTGCTCGACACGCTGTCGCTGGTGCGGGTCAGCGATACAACGCTGCTGGTTGTGCTGGCTGGCAAAACGCAGGGCAGCACGCTGGTACGGGCCTGCGAGTATCTGCGCCAATCGCAGGCGCATGTGCTTGGTGCGCTCCTCAACCGGGTCGCCCTGTTCGACCTTGACCGCAACAACTACGGACGGCTAAGCCTTGGCACCGGTCGCCAAGCCGCTGAACGTGAGCAACCTGAGCACGACCTGCCGCACCGTCTGCTCAACCGGATGAACGGCGCATCGCCCACGGGCGCAACGGCCCAGAAGTTCAATATCGTTGATCGGCGCGACCGGGCATAGCAAGGAGCAGTCGTTGCTTTGTGCTGTAGAGGAGGTATCGCATAATGACACATCAGCAACCTACAAGCGCGGGCCTGCCGACGTGTGCGACCGCAGGAACGGCGTGGTATGTTGTGTATTGCCAACCCGCCAGAGAGCACTACACCGCCTTGACCTTACGTGAGCAACTTGGCCTGACCGTGTATCTGCCCGAAGTCAGGAGCTATTTTCGGGGGCAGGTGCAGCCTGCGCCACTCTTCCCGCGCTACCTCTTTGCACAGGCCAACTTGCAGCAGGTACCACCAAGCCGGATCAACGCGACCCCTGGCGTAGTACGGCTGATCGCCTTCGATGGAAAACCACAGGCAATGCCAGCAGCAATTATCGAAGATTTGCATACCAAAGTGGAAGAAACCAACCACCGGGGCGGCCTGCTGGCCCGCACTATTCAACCGGGTGATACTGTGCAGATCAAGGCGGGGCCGCTTGTAGGATTGGAGGCAGTCTTTATCGGGCCAGCCACCCCCAGCGAACGGGTGCAGGTGTTGCTTGAATTGATGGGGCGTCTCAATCAGGTAGAGCTTGAACGACGGATGATTGAGCCAGGGGCTGAGCCACCACCAACCAGACGACCGCGCCGCACGCGGGGCAAAGGACGCAAGATAACCACAAAGACTTAAAACAGAAGTACAATTGTATACAATTCAGCTTTGGCTACCTTACCATAGCATTGTGAGGGTTCAATTGGGGTATAATAGCGCACGGTTGCTTGCATCGACGAACTCTTCAGGAAACGTCGCTCTGTTTATCTCCAAATTATGCAGTAGTAACATCTGTGTACACTGCTGCCCCAAGAGAAGGATTGTATGCAACACTCACCCATTGCTCAGCAACTCAAGCTTGGTGCTGTTATCTTGATCAGTGCATTCATCTTCGCCATTCTGCTAACTCCCTTGACCATAGCTGCGTTCAACCCCGACAACTCAATAGCTGGCCCATCTTCGCCTGCCCCGGCTGCTGAAGCAACCACCCGAACTGGTGCCCATGAAGAACCAGCATTCTCGGCACAGGAGCCGGTTACATCCTTTTTTCCATTGGGGGTGTACGATAAGTATGCCAATCACGACGGACGCGGGTTTACCGACCCGAAATGGCGAGACTACTATCGGCGTGTCTTTACGCTGCTGCAAGCACACAATTTGAATACGATTGTCTCGCCGTACCTTTGTGATGCCGAAGACATCATCGACTTTGTGGAGCTTGCTGCTAGCTACGATATTGCAGTCGTTCTGCGTTCCAATCCCGAAGGCTGCCTACGACCCACGCCCGAACATCTCGTACACGAAGCCTATGGACATCCATCAGTGATTGCGTTTATGTATGGAGATGAGCCAGCCGAAGCCGACGTGGAACGCTACCGCCGCAACTACGAGCATCTTGCGACCTACTACCCCGACAAGCCCGTTGTGACCGCAATGGTGGGGGAGGATGTCGAAGAAAATGGTGGCTTCCCGGTGCGAGTGTGGGAAGAACTCGACCCGCAGGTCCGGATGATTCGGTTTTATCCGTTTCGATACAACAAGTACAACCTGGTTGATTGGTTCGATGGACCCGAAGGGTTTGGCGTTGCGCCCGATCAAGCATTCCATATCATTGAGCAGGCCAATGGACAAACACCGTGGTGGTATGTGCCCCAGGTCTTTGGACAACCGGCCTATGGCGCAGGTATGAACTACCCAACCCCTCAGGACATTCGGGCGCTAACCCATACGGCCCTGGCAAACGGTGCCCGCGCCTTGCTGGGCTTTAGCTTGCAGAACGAGCAGGGGCCAGTCTTCTGGCGGGCGCTGGTCAACCAGGCATTGGAGTCGGAGGGAGATAATCTGGCGATGTATGGCGAACTGGCGGGCATCTTCCGCAAACACAGCGATCTGCTGCTGCGCCATCTGCCCGCCGAATTCGATATCGACAACAACTGCAATGCATGTAGCGCCGTTGCGCGGTACGACCCACACACGGGTGAACAATATGTATATCTGGTCAACCGCGACAGCGTAACGGCTCATGTTTCGAGTCTGACGATTGATGTTGCATTGGTAGAACAGATTCAGGATATCTATTCGGGTCAAGCCTATGATATTCGGATGACGGACGGGCGACCGACGATTACCGTCACGTTGGAACCGGGCGAAGGGCAGTTTTTACGTCTCACTACTGCATCCCAGAAAACGTACCTGCCTTACGTCTCACATCTTGAGGCAATCTTGTTTCCGAGTTAAAGTCATACTCTACCGCGTGTGTTTCGTAACACCATCACACAATCAGTTTTCCTGAGCTATTTCCGAGCGTAAGCGCAACCCCTACACCAGCACGCTGTATCGGCACTGATGCCACAGCAGGTGTAGATAGGGAGCCACATCCAGCCTGGTATGGGCCACTGGATGTGGCTCTTCGATTTTGCATTGGCACCATATCTATAGGAACGCCAAAAGGAGAAGTCATGCTAAAACTCAATACCACCCGCACGATGCATTCTGTTGCTGTTCAACCACCCCCCATTCGTCCGAAGGAACGCTTCCTTGTGTTTGGTTCGCCACTGATTGAAGAGGCTGAAATTGAAGAAGTGGTTGCCAGTATGCGAAGCGGTTGGCTGGGCACTGGCCCGAAAGTTGCTCGTTTTGAAGAGGACTTCCGCACGTATAAAGACGCAAGCCATGCCGTTGCAGTCAACTCGTGTACTGCGGCGTTACATCTCAGCATTCTTGCGGCGGGGTTGCAGCCAGGTGATGAAGTCATTACCAGTCCGCTGACGTTCTGTGCAACGGTCAACGCTATTATTCACGCTGGAGCAACGCCCGTGCTAGCCGATGTTGACCCGCTCACCCTGAATATCGACCCGCAGCAAGTCGAGCGCCGCCTGTCGCACCGTACCCGTGCGATCCTGCCGATCCACTTTGCGGGGCACCCGTGCGATATGGATGCGTTGTGCAGTTTGGCTGAACAGCACGACCTGCGGCTGATCGAAGATTGTGCCCACGCAATAGAGACCGAATACCGGGGACGGCCTGCCGGAACGTTTGGTGACTTTGGCTGCTTTAGCTTTTATGTCACCAAAAATATGGTAACCGGCGAAGGCGGTATGGTACTGACTCACAACGAGCAGGACGCCGCCCGTATCAAGATGCTAGCACTGCACGGGATGAGCAAGGATGCGTGGAAGCGCTTCAGCGATACTGGCTACAAACATTATCAGGTGGTGGAGTGTGGCTTCAAATACAACATGATGGATATTCAGGCGGCTATTGGTATTCATCAGTTGCAGCGCGTTGAGCACTACTGGCTCCGTCGCCAGGAAATCTGGCAGCGCTACAACGCAGCTTTTGCCGACCTGCCGCTGACGCTGCCCGCCGACACGATAGCAGATGCACGCCACGGCCATCATCTCTATACGGTTATGGTCGATGAAACCCGTACAGGTATCAGCCGTGACCACTTCCTGAACGCTATGACCGCCCAGAATATCGGCGTGGGCGTCCATTATCTCAGCATTCCCGAACATCCCTACTATCAGGAGACCTTCGGCTGGCGACCCGCAGACTACCCCCACGCCATGCGGATTGGTCGGCAGACGGTAAGCCTGCCGCTTTCGGCAAAGCTGACCAATGACGATGTAGAAGATGTAATTGCAGCAGTATACCGTGTGCTTGGCGTAGCGTGAGGAAGAACGTATGAACCACACAGAACTGAAGGTTGGCTTCGTTGGCTTCGGTGGGGCAGCGCTGGCACAGTACCGGGCCTTTCATCTGCTGGATGGGTGCCGTGTGACGGCGGTGTACGACCCACGACCGGGTGGGCGCACACGGGCTAGAAACCTGTCGCCTACGCTGTTTATCACCGATGACTTTGATGCGTTCCTCAATTCCGGTATTGATATCGTCTCGGTGTGTTCGCCCGACCGCACCCACGCCGAATATATGGCGCGTAGTCTGGCAGCGGGCAAGCACGTTATCAGCGAAAAGCCACTGACCGACGCGCTGGAAGGGTGCCAGACTATTCTGCACGCCGAACAGCAGGCCCCCGACTGTGTCGCGGCGGTACAACATCAGATGCGCTTCTTGCCGATCCATCAGGAGATGAAGCGCATCATCCGGCGCGGCGAACTCGGCAAAATATCGTACATCGAGGGCTATTATGTACACAACCTGACGACCCGCGCCAATGCGTATGATACCTGGCGCTTCGAAGATAATGCGACGCCGCTGGTCTACTCTGGCTGTCACTTTGTGGACTTGCTGCGCTGGCTCCTGGATGACGAGGTGGTAGAAGTGGCGGGGATGGCGAACCATATCGCTTTCCCCGACTATCCTGAGTCAGATTGCAATGTGATCCTGCTGCGCTTCCGTTCGGGCATTATCGGGAAGGTCATTACCGCATTCGGGGCCGGTCGCCCGCAGGATCACGCGGTGCGTGTGTATGGCACCGAAAAGAGTATCGAGAACAATCTGCTCTTTACCAGAGACAACCGCCACCGTGTCTTTATCCGGCCCGACCCATTTCAGACAATCAGCGGCGAGCGCAACATGCAGCGTGCCTTTCTGGAACACAACCTGAACGGCAACCACAGCCTCAAGCACCGCGCCAGCTATATGCTACGCGGCCTGCAAGCGCTGGCGTTCGGCCATCTATTTGAGCAACTGGGACGACGCTACAAAGAACTGCCCGACTACGCCATCAGTAACTACCCGCTGCGCCTCTACGAGCACGGCTTTGCAGTGGTGGCATCGCTCAACAACTTTGTTGAAGCGATACGAACCCGTACGCGCCCGCTCTGCACCGTGACCGACTCGGCAAAGACAGTGGCGACATGTCTGGCAGGTGTCGAGTCGTATCGCACAGGGCGCTTTGTTGCGATGGATGCATACTGGCTCCCCGAATTTGCAGAGACGCCGTCCATTGCACCGCTTGCCGTGGAGCAGCAGCACGCACTTGTAACAACCAGAGCAGCAGCACCATGAACACCTTCCACCTGACCAATCGAATCAGCCGCAGTGTTGCGAAGGCGGCCTGGAAGAAGGCACGCGGCGAATCGGTGCTACCGCCCGCGCTGAATGCCCAGACGCTCGACCAGGACGATGTAGCGCTTGCGCGGGCGTGGCTGTACAAGCGCGAACAGTGGCACGACGATGCAACCGTTACCCGCTTCGAGCAGGCGTTTGCCCGCTGGAATGGCTCAAAGTATGCCTTCGCTTTTATGGGGGGGCGGGTGGCACTCAGCGCCAGCCTTGCCGCACTTGGGCTGCGGGCAGGCGACGAAGTAATTATTCCGGGCTATACCTGTGTGCTGGTGCCGAACGCGTTTCATTATGCGGGCATCAGCACGGTGTATGCCGATATTGAGCTTGATACCTACGGCCTGGATATGAACCAGCTTGAGCAGCGTATCACGCCGCGCACCCGCGCCATCCTGCTGCATCATCTGTATGGGTTGGTTGCACGCGATTATGCGGCGACGCTCGACTTGGCCCGCCGCTATGATCTCAAGGTGATTGAGGACTGCGCTCAGGCAACTGGCGCAACCTACCAGGGGCGGCGGGTAGGCAATGATGGCGATATTGGCTTTTATTCCAGCGAGGTATCAAAAGTGTTTACCACCATTATGGGTGGTGTGGTGGTAACTAATGATGACACCATTGCGGCAGGTATTCGTGAGCATTACGCGCAAACGCCCTACCCGACCGCAGATTGGATCGAGCGACAGCTTCAGAATGTGCTGCTGCACTACTACGAGAGCAAACACCCGCAGCGCTGGTGGCTGCGCGAGGTCGCGGTAGCACGCTATGGGGCCGGACGGCTGCACAATATGCCGCTGGAAGAGCAGCAGGGCACCCGTCCTGTAGACTACAACCGCCGTATGCCCGCCCCGATTGCTGCCCTTGGCCTGAACCAGTTGCGCAAACTGGACGCCTACAACCAGCAACGGCGCACCAATGCGGCCCGCTGGCATCAGTGGTGCAACACGCAGGGGTATCGACAGCCGCTTGTCATTCCCGAATCGGAGCCAGTTTTTCTGCGTTATCCCGTGCTGGTAGCGCCCGAACAGAAACACCAGACCGACTGGGCGTTGCACAACCACGGCGTACAGCCCGGACTGTGGTTCAAAACGCATATTCACCCGGTAGCCTGGCCGGTGCACCATTGCCACAATGCTGATCAGGCGGTGCAGCAGTGCATCAATATGCCGATGCTGTGGTAATGCACCGGTGCTGGTGCGGCTGCCGATTGTATGGCGTGCCTGTACCGCAACCTGTACGATACATTGTCATACGCACTCGTAAAGGAGCTTTATCCATGACCACTACATCGCAGGACAAAAACACATCAAAAGCCGCAGCCTATACAACCAGAGAAGGATGGGATCAGCGCTATACCCAGCACAGTGGGATGAAGGCCGCCGGAACGTTTGTCCATACCGATAACGGCAATCGGCAGTTTTACCGCACCAAATGTGATGCCCTTGACCGGGTCATCAAGGCTACGGGAACAACCTTGCAGCACAAGGTAGTGCTTGATGCAGCCGGCGGCACCGGGCGCTATGTGCCGTACTTTCTCAAACGAGGTGTTGACCATATCACTGTTGCCGACTTCTCGCGGAAGGCGTTGGAGGCGGCGCAGCAGGAGTATGCCGACAATCCGCGTGTTGACACAATGTTTTCCGACTTGAAAGACGCGCAACAGCCGTGGCAGCGCAGCTATGACTTTGCCTTTGTGATGGAGGCGATCTTCCTGCTGCCAGCAGAGGCCAACCTTGAGCAAGCGATTGTCAATATGTACAACGCGCTCAACCTCGGCGGGTTTCTGGTGCTGTCGGATGTCTTCCCCACCGAAACGCTGCACCAGAACGAGTATATTGTACGGCGCTCGCGGGACACCTTCGAGCGCATCTTGGCAGAACGGGGCTTCGGTGTGGTGGGCTACGTCCGCCAATCGTTTCTGTTTGAGCGGCAGGTTTTCCGACGCTTCCAGCCTTATATCGAAAATACTGGTTCACTCTTTTACTGGCTCAATCGCACGGCGATGCATATGCGGATGCGCCCACCGCAAGATAGCCTGTCGGATGTGAAATATTTGATAGCCCGGAAAGTAGCGCGGGCGTAGTCAATCGCACGGAGAGGAGTGCACGCAGGCGGGGTGCTCGCCTGCCCATTGCCTGAGGAGTGTATATATGAAATCTGTAGCGCTTGTTGTTTTTGCCATTGCCGATACACCGCACCGGGCCACGCACACGCACCGGCATCTGTCGGTCACGCGGCCCTACCTCGAACACCTGGCCGAGCGGCTTGGGGGCGACCTGCTGATTTTTACCGACCGGCAGCGCGAGGGGCGACAGCTTCCGGCGTGGCAAAAGCTATGTATACCGGCATCGTTGTCGCACGACTACGAGATGATTGTGTGTATGGACTTTGATATTCTGCCGCACCCGCTAACCCCGCTTGACGATCTGCTGCACATTCCGGCGGGCAAGGTGGCAATGTGTGCGGTCGCGTCCGATGCACGCAAGGCGCAGCACTCCTACCGCACTGCACTCGGCCTGGATGCCGCCGCTGTGAGCAATGTGCGGCACGTGCTGAATAGCGGTGTGTTTGCCTGGAAGACCGCCAGCGATGGCCCCATTCGGGCGCTGTTTGATCAGCTCTTTACCACCGCACAGGAACACTGCTCCGAGCAGTCGGCCTTTGCCCATGCCATTCAGCAACGCGGGATGCACCACCTGCTGCACGAGCGCTACAACACCCAGTATGTGCGGGCCAAGCCGTTCCCGTTTGGCTGGCACCGCCCCAACAAGGTGCTGCTGAATACGCCTGCGTTGCGCTCGATAGCCCGCCTGACCGATATGCTGGCATTGCGTGCGCTCTTTGCCAAGCCGTGCTTTATTCATTTTGTTGGAGGAATGTATGCCGATGCACTCACCTATGGAGCCGCTATGCTCGGCGACCCCTGGCAGTATCAGACCATTGCGACGGATGGACCCAGTGCAGTATTCCAGAAACAAGTAGAAAGCCTGTAAACCGAACAGCTATGATAAACGCAACAACTGAAAAGCTGACCGTTGTACATGAACTGGACGCATGGCTCGAACGCACACAGACCTTTATCTACCATCAAGTCAAGTACGCTCCCATCGATATTGAAAATCACATTGTCTGTCAGTATCTCCGCAACCTCGATCAGTTTGCGGTGCCCAATATCCATGCGCTGGAGCAGGCCTCCCCCTGGCAGCAGACGTGGGATCGGTGGGTGCGTAAATCGAAGGTGCGGCCCTACCTCGGCTATCTGGTGGAACAGGCACAGCGCTGTGGGGCACGCGTCTTGCATTCTCATTTTGGACCGGGCGGCTGGAACAACCTTGGCGCAGCGCGGCGGGCCAGGCTCAAGCACGTTGTAACATTCTACGGCCTTGATATCAACTATTTGCCGACTGTGCAACCACGCTGGCGCGAGCGCTACCGCGACATGTTCCGGCAGATAGACCGGGTGTTGTGCGAGGGGTCATATATGGCTGGCTCGATTGCACAGCTTGGCTGCCCCGCAGAGAAGATACTGGTACATCATCTGGGCATTGCCGTGGATGCGATAGCCTTTCAGCCGCGCTGCTGGCAGCCGGGTGAGCCGCTGCGGGTTTTGCTAACGGGAACGTTCCACGAGAAAAAGGGCATTCCGTATGCCCTGGAAGCACTGGGGCGCTTGCAGCACAGTGTGCCGCTCGAGATTACAGTCATTGGGGATGCCAAAAACGAGCCGCGCAGTCTGGCCGAGAAGCAGAAGATCCTCGCCACGATTGCAAAGCACGATCTGCACGCAAAGGTGCGGTTGCTTGGCTATCAGCCCTATGCGCGGCTGTTTGAAGAAGCCTATCAGCATCATATCTTCCTCGCGCCGAGTGTGCTGGCAAGCAACGGCGACTGCGAGGGTGGTGCGCCGGTGACGATCATTGAAATGGCGGCAACGGGCATGCCCGTCGTCAGCACACGCCACTGTGATATTCCCGGCGTGGTGCTCGATGGTGTGACGGGGTTGCTGGCCGATGAGCGCGATGTGGATGGACTGATTGCCAGGCTGTGCCACTTGATCAGCAACCCGCAGCAGTGGCAGGCCATGGCAGAAGCGGCCCGCCGCCATATCGAGGCCGAGTTCGATGCGCGGGTGCAGGGCGAACGGCTCGCGGCGATTTACCGCGACCTTGCACAGCGCACTGCATAGCAACTGGTACTGTGCAGGTTCAGGAGTTAGTCCTTACCAATTATGAAATTTTTCCGAAATGTTGCAACCACCCTGATGGCGCGTTCGAGTGCGCTAGTGTTTATACTTATTGCATCTATTCTGGTTGCGCGTGGTTTGCAGCCCGAAGGCAAAGGCGTGTATGCCTCGCTGCGGGCCAGTGCCGAACTTGCCGCCGCACTAACGGCACTGGGAATGGGCAATGCGCTGGTGTATTATGTCAGCAAAAGCCAGCTTGACAAGCGCAAGCTTCTCGGTACAGCGCTCACGCTCTACACGGGCGCGGGCATTCTGGCGACGATCCTGGTAACCGGGTTGGTGCTGTTTGTAGAAGACAGCAGCACACTGGTGCAGGGTTGGTCGCCGCACTGGTGGCGGCGCTGTGCTTTCCATGTATCACCCTGTTCACCGAATGTTTTGAGGGGTATCTACGCGGGCAGCACAAAATAACGCTGCTGAATATTGGCTATACCTCGCGTACAGTGAGCTATGTCATCATTCTGCTGGTCGCCATGTTCTTGGATGTGCTAACGCTCGACGTGGCGCTGGTAGGGCTAGCATTCAGTTCGCTGGTGCCAACGATTGTGTATGTGCCCACGCTGATCCAGGACGGTGTCCGCACGCTGCTGCCGCGTTTTCACCTTGATACCGCAAAGGCGCTGCTCTCGTATGGGGTGGGCTTCCAGATATTTTCGAGCCTGCAAAAGCTCAGCTATCGGCTCGACCTGCTGATTATCACCTACTTTCTCACCGAGGCCGATGTTGGCTACTACTCGATGAGCGTGAACACCGGACAGCTTACCTGGCACTTTCCGATTGCTATTTCGTTTGTGCTGCTGCCCATGCTCGCAAGTTCGTCGGAAAGCAAACAATCGCTTGAGCAGACCGCAATGGTGGCACGCGGCACGGTCGTGTTAATGGTGGTGTCAGTCGGTGCAATGGGGGTTTGTGCTCAATGGCTCATTCCGCTGCTGTATGGGCCGGAATACTTGCCGGCGGTGGTGCCGCTGCTGCTGCTGCTGCCCGGTATGGTGAGCGGCGGCCTGAGCCATATTCTGAACGATTATCTGCTGGTGCAGCGCAGACAACTGCAACTGATTGGCATCAGCAGTGCGGGACTCATCATCACCACAACACTTAATCTGATGATTATTCCGGTCTATGGTATTAATGGCGCGGCGGTGGTGTCATCCATCGGGGCAACGTTTGTGGCACTGCTGACGGTGCTGTATGTGGCACGCAAAGAACGTGTTTCTATCGCTGCCCTGATCCTGATCAATCAAGCGGATATTACGCAGTGGAGCAGCACGCTATGGAAGGCGTTTACATCGGCACGTATGCGCTTCAATAGTTTGCGAAGTTAACCGGGTTCCTCGCACCCGTACCCTGTTGCTACACGTGGGGTGAGGCAGTAGTTTGAAGAAGGGCGAGCGACGATGACAAGAATACAGACACCTCCTATCTCAACATCCACCGTAGTAGAGCGTACCTATCGGCCTACTATCGGCGTGGTGGTCATCAGCAAGAACGAAGAGCGTGAGATGCCATCGTTTCTGGCGCACCTGCTGCCGTGGGTGGATGAGATTATTATCGTTGATGATACCTCGACCGATGGCACGCAGGCGCTGGCGCGTGCGGCTGGCGCGAAGGTGCGCGTGATTGAGCAGGCACTACATCCGACGTACGGCTTCGCAGGGCAGCGCAACCGTGGCATTGCCGCCGCGACTGCCGACTGGCTGCTGCACATGGATATGGACGAACGTGTACCGCCCGACCTGATCATGGAGATCCAGCAGGCTATCTGCAACCCGGCCCGTGATGCGTATCGGTATCGGCGGCTGAACTTCTTTTTGCATCGGCCTATGCGTGGCGGTGGCTGGCAAACCTGGAACAAGCCGCAACTGGCGCGGCGGGGTATGCATCAGTTTGAGCATGCCGTCCACGAAGAATGCATTATCCAGACAACCCCCGATCGCATGGGGCAGTTGCAGCACCAGATGTGGCACCTGAACGATGAAAACTATAACGAACGGATGCGGAAGAGCTTCCAGTATTCGCAGGCCGAAGCCGACAAGTTGCTGACGCGGCGACAGGTGCGCTGGTATCATCTGCTGGCCTTCCCGTTCTGGCAGTTTGCGCGGCTATATGTGGGGAAGGCGGGCTTCCGCGACGGCACACCGGGGCTGCTAGCGGCGCTGCATAGTGCCTGTGCCTCCTTTCGTGCCCATGCGCTGGTGTGGGATCAGCAGAATGCACTGCCGCGCCCACAGCCGCCCATCCTAAACAAGCGTGTTGCGAGGAGCCAATGACTGATATTATCTGTTTTCCTGATGCCACTTGGGACGCGCCACTGTGGACAAATCGCCAGCATATGATGCTGCGGCTGGCGCGTACGGGAGCTTTTCGTATACTTTATGTCAATCCGCCTGCGCTTAGTGCGGTGCGTGCTCTGGTGCGCGGCAAGGGCAGCAACGGATTGCTTGAGCAACCCGAAGCACAGCTATGGGTGCTGCATCTGCCGCTGCCCGCCCCCAATCGCATCGTGCGGAATCGGTTGCCGCAGGTATATGATGCGCTGACGCTGCTTGGCACACGCATTGCGGCCCGCAGGCTGGGCTTTGAGCGCCCCATGATCTGGTCGTACTCGCCCTTTGTTGCCAACTATCTGCACGATCTGGCCGGGGAGTTTGTGATTTATGACTGTGTTGACCGCTACCCCCAACTGCCGTTTTATGCCGCACGCGGCGAGCAGGTGAGACAGCTTGATGCCCAGATGACGCAGCAGGCCGATGTGGTGCTCTGCACGTCGCGGTTGCTCTACGAAGAGAAGCAGGCCCACAACCCGCGCTGTTATCTGGTGGGCAACGCCGCCGACGTGGAACTATTCGGGCAGGCGCGAAGTGGCACGCTGCCCGTGCCCGCCGAACTCCAGGGCATCCCCAAGCCGATCATCGGTTTTCACGGTGCGCTCGATAACCACCGGATTGACTACGATCTGCTGCGTACCATTGCCCGCACCCGGCCCGACTGGAGCCTAGTCTTGATCGGGCCGCAGACACCAACACCCGATCTGGAATGGCTCACGCACGAGCCAAATGTCAGGCTGATTGGCAAGAAGGCGCTGCACGAGTTACCGCCCTATGTCGCACAGTACGATGTTGCCATGCTGCCCTACCGCCTGACCGACTATGTGCGGGGACTGTCGCCGCTCAAGATATACGAATATCTGGCGGCAGGCAAGCCCGTTGTAGCGGTGCCCGTGCCACATATCACCGCTTTTGATGTGGTGCGGATTGCACCGACCCCTGCCGCATTTATTGCCCAGATCGAAGCGGCCCTGACCGATACCGACGCAGCAGCAATTGCGCGACGTGTCGAGGTGGCAGCACAGCATAGCTGGGAGGCCAAACTGCGGCGCGTCCTGGAGCTAGTGCCCGAACTGCACGGCGCGGCAGTCGGGGCGCTGTAGCAGGCCATCGTTCAACAGAAAGAAGAGAACGTTATGCATATTTCGCTGTTTGCAGATCGACTTGACCGCCGCAAGCCCACCGGCATTGGGATCTATATCAATCGGGTACTGGAACATGTGCCCATCGTCGCGCCCGATATTGACTTCGCGGCGCTGGCAACCCGTACCGCCACACCCGACGTGGCACCCGCCAGCAACCTGCACTATCAGCACGTGGGCGGGCCGCGCCGCCTGAACGAGTTGCTCTGGCTGGCGAACCTGCCTTCGCCCTTCTGGATCGGGCAACAGACCGACCTGGTGCATGCGCTGGTGCCGATGCCGCTGCACACCCACCGCCCGCTCGTTGTGACTATTCACGACCTGTCGCCGATTCACTTTCCCGACCACTACAAACCCACAGCACGGCTTGTGTTTCGGGCAGCGCTGCGGCATGCACTCCAGCGGGCGAGCCGTTTGATCTCGATTTCGCAGCACACCGCCGATGATCTAGTTAGGCTGTTCGGGATTGAGCGGGAACGGATCGCGGTGGTGCATCACGGCATCGACCGCAACGACCACGACAGCCCACCCGATACCGCACAGCAGACAGCGCTGCGGCACACCTACCAGACCGGCGAGCGGTTTGTGCTGTTGTGGGCACCATCACACACCGCAAAAATCTGGTGCCGCTGGTGCAGGCCTTTAAGCAGATTGCCGCCGCTGTGCCCGATGTCAAGCTGATATTAGCGGGGAGCGATGGCTTCGGCGACAGACATTGTGCGCGACACCGTGCGTGCGCTTGGCCTAGGGCAGCGGGTGTACCTGCCGGGGTATGTGCCACGCGACGATATGCTGGCGCTGATGGCGCTCGCTGATGTGTTTGTGTTCCCTTCGGCCTACGAGGGCTTTGGCTGGCCGCCACTCGAAGCAATGCTGCACGGTACGCCCGTGGTGGCAACACGCGGCGGCGCAATTCCCGAAGTGGTGGGCGATGCGGCGCTGCTTTCGCAGCCGGACGATATCGACGGATTGGCGGCGAACCTGCACAGCGTTTTGACCGATAGCAATGCCGCCGCCACATTGCGCCAACGCGGGACGGCCCGTGTACAGCAGTTCTCGTGGCAGAAGATGGCCCGCGAAACGGTGGCGGTCTACGATCAGGTGTTGCGCCAGACGCAGGACGTAACCCGGCAGAGGCTGGTGCGGCGGTAGGGTATGCCTGCCACGCCACGCCCAGCCACGAATGACCGGACTGTACACGAAGCCCCGCTGGGGCAGGAACACAGCCTGCGCAGGCGGGCTTCGTCATGCTAGCCGGAAGTTTGAACCTCCCGGCGGCGCTGGCGCATTTTGTTGCATTCCAGGCGTTAGAAGGAGCAAAACACCCGTTATGGTACGGATTGGACTCTATCAGACATACCCGCATGGCATTGGCGGCACACAGCGCGTTATTCTGAACCTAGCCGAACACCTGCCCGCGTATGGGTATCAGCCGGTCATCATCTGCCCCGAAGCGGGTGTGCTGACGCAGGCGGCCCGCACTGCCGGACTGGATGTGCTGATCAGCGATCCAGGGGCGGCGTGGCATGTGTATGGGCGGGGCAACCGTGCCCTGAGCTATATCACATCGCCTGCCCGCCTGCTGCACATGCCGCGCTACTGGCACACCCTGCGGGCCGATCTGCGCCGCAACAATATTGCGCTGCTGCAATGCAACGGCCTGCGCGACCTGATTATGGCGGCCCCTGCCGCACGGTTGGCAGGTGTGCCAGTTGTGTGGCATGTTCACGGGCTGACATCGTTGCCTCTGCTGGAAGCGGCGGCGGCACGGCTGGCGCAGCGGGTGGTACTGGTGTCGCACGGCATGCGCGAATACTGGCAACTCCCGCCGTGGCTGGTACCGCCGCACCGCGTTATTCACAATGGGCTACAGATGCCATCGATTGATCATAACAGCATCAACGGCACACCCGCCTGCCCGCCGCAGATTGTCGCGGTGGGGGTGCTACACCCGCGCAAAGGCTACGAAACGCTGCTGCACGCTATGCAGCAGGTGGCGCGGGTGCTGCCGCAGGTGCAGTGCAAGATTGTTGGCGGCGAGTGGGGCGACGGCAGTTATGCCCGCGACCTGCACGACCTGAGCCGCCGCCTGGGAGTTGATAATAATGTGTCATTCCTGGGCTACCAGAAAGACGTAGAAAGCATATTACACGAAAGCACTGTAATGGTTATTCCTTCCCAACAGGAGACATTTGGTATGGTTGCACTGGAAGCGATGACGGCCAGCAAGCCTGTCGTTGCCAACCGCACGGGTGGCCTTGCCGAGATTGTCGCGCACGGCAAGACAGGTTTCCTCGTGCCGCCCGACCGCCCCGACCTGATGGCGGCGGCACTGATTACAACATTGCAACACCCGACACTGGCGCAGCAGTTTGGAGCACAGGGGCGGCAGCGGGCGCTAACCGAGTTCTCGGCGCAACGTATGGCTGGGTCGTTTGCAGCGCTGTATCGTGAGGTGTTGCGGTGAGTGAGCGACGATTACAATTCCTGCTGCAGTGGGAACAGATCCTGATCTCGGTGGGTATTGTTGTGCTGGCGCTGCTGCTCGCGGCGGCGTGGGGTTGGAGCATTGCGAGTGGTGGCCTGATTGCGCTGCTGGTACGCTTGCTGCCAGTCGCGGTGGTGGGCGGTCTGGTAGCGCTGCTCCTGGCGGCGCGGCCCTTTGTGGCGCTGTGCTTGCAAGTCGCGGTGCTTACGACTGCGCCGCTGCTGCGTGTGTATTTGCCGGTCGGGTCAATTCCGCTCTATGTTGGCGATATGCTGCTCGGCTTGGCACTGGTCGGTGCAATCTGGCAGTATCGACAGACGGGCCTGCGGCCATCGTTCCGGCTCGTCAATATCTGTCTGGTTGGCTTTACGCTGGCTATTCTGATCAGTTCGATGGTACTGGCAACCACGGTCGGCGGCGCGATACAGGTGGTGTACGCGGTGGCGCGGTATGTGCTTAGCACGGTCGGTCTGTTCGGCGCGGCTATCTGGCTGGCACGCACCCCCGACCAGCAACGCCTGCTGTGTGGCATTGTGCTGTTCGGCGCGGCAATCAATGCAACTCTCTCGATTATGCAGAACCTGCCCGGTATCCAGGTAATCGGAGCACAGATTCCCCGCTTCCTATACGGGGCACGCTCGGTGCCCGACTTCCGCTATGAGATGATTTTGGCGGGCGAATATCAGCGTGGCTTCGGGCTATACCAATCGGCAACCGCCCTGAGCGGCGTGCTGGCAATGGCGGTGGTGTTCTGCCTGATGGCGGGTAAAACACTACTCAAACGCAATCTGTGGGTGTACCTGCTGGCGATGCTGCTGCTGACGGGCATGCTGGCAACCTACTCACGCCATGCGATCCTGTCGCTGGCGCTGGTGGCAATTGTCGGCTTTTTTACGCTGCCCAATATACGGGCGCTGCTGCGGATGACAACCGCGCTGGCGGTGATCGGTGCGTTTGCGCTAACGGTGGGACTGGTTGATCTAGACTATCTCACGTCGCGCTCGGAAGTCTTGCTCGAAGACGAAAGCACCTTTGCACGCGTTAATGGGCTGGTCGCCTTTGCTGAATATACCATTGAGCAGCCACAGCGCGTATTGATTGGCAACGGCATCGGCTGGAGCGATTTACGGGATCGTGGCCTGATTTCCACCCGCGAGACCAACTTGCTGACGGGTGGTTTTGTCTCGAATGCCTACCCGCTGATTGCCTATAACATCGGCATCCTCGGCCTGGTGTCGTATCTCACTCTGTTCGGATATGTGCTGTATCAGAGTATCCGACATGCGCGGCGGCTACGTGGCAACCATCGAGCCGACCTGTTGCTGGGGCTTGCCGCAACGCTGCTGACTGCCGCCATTGTCCATCCCTTTGATAACTATTTTTCAGAATCTACCGAGGTACGCAGCCTGTTCTGGTTCTTGATGGGCCTGACAACCAGCGTTCTGGTCACCGTCGTCAAGGAGGCACACCAATCATGACATCGCCCCCCCCCGTAAAAGTTGCCCATATCACCGCTGTTGATAGCTCGTTGCACTACCTACTCCTCAATCAGATGAAGTACCTTCAGCAGAGCGGGTACGAGGTGGTGGGCATTTCGGCCCATGGCCCCGATGTGCGGGTACTGGAAGCGGCGGGTATCCGTCACATTCCGGTAGCCATCAGCCGCAACATCACGCCCTTTGCCGACTTGCAAACGCTGCTGCTGCTTTATCGGGTGATGCGGCGCGAACAATTTACGATTGTGCACACCCACACACCCAAGCCGGGGTTGCTGGGGCAACTGGCGGCACGTATGGCGCGGGTGCCGGTGGTCATCAACACGCTGCACGGCTTCTACTTTCACGAGCATATGCCTGCCGCACAGCGCCACTTTTATATTACGCTCGAAAAGGTGGCGGCGCAGTGCTCGGATGTTATTCTGTCGCAGAACCGCGAAGATATTCAGACCGCACTGCGGGAAGGTATCTGCAAGCCCGCTCTCATCAAGCATCTTGGCAACGGCATTGAACTTGCCCGCTTCGACCCGGCGCACGTTATGCCCGCCGCACGGCAGCACCTCCGTGCCGAGCTTGGCATTCCCACTGATGCGCCCGTAGTGGGCTTTGTGGGGCGGTTGGCAGCGCGGCGCAAGGGCTTTCTTGATTTTCTGGCGGCAGGGCAGCGTATTCTGCAGCAGGTGCCCGATGTGCATTTTGTGATTGTTGGCACTGCCGATAGGGGCAAGCCCGATGCTGTCCACCCCGACGCGGCGCACGAGTACGGCATTGCCGAGCGCTGCCATTTTGTGGGTTGGAAGCCCAACAGCGAACTGCCCGCACTCTATGCGCTGATGCATGTGCTGGTGTTGCCGTCGCTGTTTGAGGGGGTGCCGCGTACCCTGATCGAAGGGGCGACCATGGGGGTGCCGCTGGTGGCAACCAATGTTAAGGGCAATCGTGAGGCGATTGAGCACGGCACCAACGGCTTTCTGGTGCCGCTCGGCGATGTGCCCGAACTGGCGGCGGCGATTGTGAAGATCTTGCAACACCCACAGCAGGCCGCACACATGGGGCAGGAAGGCCGCAGGCTGGCCCTGTCGCGCTTCGATGAGCGGAATGTCTTTGAGATGGTACGCAGCGAGTACGCCCGCCTGCTGCACACAAAAGGGCTACCTGTGCCCGCTGCGGTGCTCGACGAACCCCGGACCCACTACCGCCTCTCGCACTGATGGGGAGCGGCGATCTTGCTGTAGTGTGTCGCTTTGATGTTTACCAGATTGAAGGGAAGGAAGAAAGATGTATCGCAACACTATCAAACGGCTGCTTGATGTGCTGGTGGTGATCCCTGCGCTGGTCGTGTTGCTGCCGGTGCTGCTGATACTGGCGGTGCTGATCCGTCGGCAACTCGGCGCGCCGATCCTGTTTCGACAGCCGCGACCCGGTATGCACGGGAAACCCTTTACGATGTACAAGTTTCGCACCATGACCGACGAACGCGACGAGTTTGGCAACCTGCTGCCCGACGAGCAGCGCCTCACACCACTTGGCAGGTTTCTGCGGAGCAGCAGCCTGGATGAACTGCCCGAATTGTTGAATGTGCTGCGCGGCGAGATGAGCCTGGTTGGGCCGCGCCCGCTGCTGCTGCGCTACCTGGAGCGCTACACGCCCGAACAGATGCGCCGCCACGATGTGCGGCCAGGGGTGACCGGCTGGGCGCAGATCAACGGGCGCAATGCTATTACCTGGGAAGAAAAGTTCGCGCTTGATGTCTGGTATGTTGAGCATATGTCGCTGTGGCTGGATATCCAGATTATCTGGCTGACTTTCCGCAAGGTGGCTATGCGTGAGGGTATCAGCCAGCAGGGACACGCTACAATGGAGGAATTTCTTGGAACACAACAATAAGCCTGTGCATGTTCTGTTTACCAGTGTCGGGCGGCGTGTCGAGTTGCTGCGAGCCTTTCGCCGTGCCTATCAAACACTTGGCATCGATGGGCATATCATCGCTCTTGATATTGACCCGCTTGCGCCAGCGCTCCAGATTGCCGACCGACGGTATATGGTGCCGCGTCTGTCGTCGCCCAACTACATCCCGACGCTGCTGGAAATCTGCCGACGTGAGCAGGTACAGCTCATATTTCCGCTGATTGACCCGGATATTCCAATGCTGGCCCGCCACCGCGCCGCACTTGAAGCGACAGGCGCACGGCTGGCGGTGGTCGCGGCGGAGGCTGCCGCGCTGGTGGGCGACAAGTGGCTGACGTATCAGTTTTTTGAACGGCTCGACCTGCCCACGCCGCGCTCGTGGCTACCCGAACAGCGCAACACGTTTCCAGACTATCCGCTGTTTATCAAGCCGCGTGCGGGTAGTGCCGCCAAACACACCTATAAAGTTACGAATGATCGCGAACTGGACTTTTTTCTGGACTACGTGCCAGAGCCGATTATTCAGGAATATCTGCCGGGAGCCGAAATTACCAACGATGTCATCTGCACGCTGGACAGCGAACCGCTGGCGGTGGTGTCGCGGCGGCGCATGGAGGTGCGCTGGGGCGAAGTGGCTAAGGGTGTGACAATGTACGATCCAACGATTGCACGAGCGTGTGTACGGATTGCGCGAGCGCTGCCTGCCGTTGGGCCAATCACCGTACAATGTATTATGAAGGACGACACACCGTGCTTTACCGAGATTAACGCCCGCTTCGGCGGTGGCTCGCCGCTTGGCATTGCAGCAGGCGTAGACTCACCAGCGATGCTGCTAGCACGTGCGGCGGGTATCCCGTTCGAAGCGCCGCCACTCGGCAGCTACCAGACGGGCCTGCACATCACTCGGTTTGACGATTCGTTTTTTCTCAGCGAGGAACACCGTGAGCAGATGGCACGCAATCATCTTTGATCTTGACGATACACTCTACCCGGAACAGGCGTATGTCTTGAGCGGCTTCCGGGCTGTGGCACAGTGGGCCGCCGTCCATCTGGATATTCCCGCCGTGCAGGGCTACGCCGAGTTGCACCAGCTTTTTCAGCAGGGGGTGCGCGGCGATACCTTCAACCGCTGGCTGCACCTGCACTCTCTGGATGCTGACGCACTGGTGCCGCAACTGGTGCAGGTCTATCGTGAACATACGCCGCTGCTGGAGCCGTTCCCGGAAATTCCGGCGCTGCTCGACCGATTGTGCAATACGTGCCGGCTGGGATTAGTCAGCGATGGATATCTGGCGGTGCAGCAGCGCAAGTTTGCCGCGCTTGGCCTGGGGCACGCGTTTCAGGCGGTGGTGTTCTCCGACCAATGGGGGCGGCAGGCGTGGAAGCCGAGTGTGCAGCCGTTCCAGGCGGTAGTGCAACAGCTTCGCATAGCGCCCGATCAGGCCGTCTATATTGCAGATAACCCGACCAAAGACTTTCTAGGGGCGCGTCAGATTGGGATGGCAACTATCCGGGTGCAGCGGGTTGGCGGCGAGTATGCCCACCTTGTACCACCAACGCCAGCCCACGCGCCCGATATCACCCTGACAACGCCCGACGAATTAGCAACCGTTCTTGTAACATAAGAGAGAAGCCTGATGCATATTCCAATGTCTTCGCCCGACCTGACCCACGCCGAGATTGAAGCCGTAAACGAGGTTGTCAGAACATCGTATCTCAGTATTGGCCCCCGGCTCACCGCATTTGAAGAGGCTTTTGCCGCCTATGTTGGTACCCGGCACGCCGCCGGGGTCAATTCGGGCACCAGTGGCCTGCATCTCTGTGTCATCGCGGCAGGTGTCGCGGCGGGCGATATGGTGATTACCACACCGTTCTCGTTCATCGCCTCGGCAAACTGCATCCTGTATGAGCGAGCTGTTCCGGTCTTTGTCGATGTTGACCCGCTGACAGGCAACATCGACCCGGCCCTAGTCGCCGCCGCCGCCGCAGACCTGGCAGATGGCGCATACACCAGCGCAGCCGGACAATGGCTCCCCACCGGCCCTGCGCGATGGACGGCAGGCGGTTCCATCGGGGCGGCTGAAGGGGCTGCTGCCCGTGCATGCATTCGGGCAACCCGCCGATATGGACCCGCTGCTGGCGGTGGCGCGAGCGTACAATCTGGGGGTGATTGAAGATGCATGCGAGGCAATTGGAGCCGAATACAAGGGGCGCAGTGCGGGCACGCTGAGTGATGCAGCGGTCTTTGCTTTTTATCCCAACAAACAGATGACCACTGGTGAGGGAGGCATGATCCTGACGAACCACACCGACTGGGATATGCTCTTCCGGAGCATGCGAAACCAGGGGCGTGATGTGTTTAATGCATGGCTGAACCATACCCGCCTGGGCTACAACTACCGCCTGGATGAGATGAGCGCCGCTATGGGGCTGGTGCAGATCCAGCGCATCGAAGCACTGCTGACCAAGCGGGCGCAGGTTGCCGATTGGTACAACGAGCGCCTCGCCGAGATTGACCTGATTGAGCGGCCACATATTGCACCCTCCACCACACGGATGAGCTGGTTTGTGTATGTAGTGCGTGTTCGGCCACCGGCTAGCCGCGACGACCTGATGCAACGGCTGGCCGAGGTGGGCATTCCGAGCCGCCCCTACTTCACGCCGATCCATTTGCAGCCGTTCTACCGCGATATGTTCGGCTATCAGCCGGGCGATTTTCCCGTCACCGAGCGGCTGGGTGCAGTGTCGCTGGCGCTGCCCTTTTCGGGCGTGATGACCGAAGCGCAGGTTGATTATGTGTGTGAGCATCTTCAGGCCGCTATTCTAGAGACGAGCGCCGCTTGAGCATTCGACTACAAAAGCGCTGGCTGCGCCGACTGCTGCGGTTGGGGGTGCCGCTGCTAACGATAGCGGCGGTTGCGCTGCTGACGGCTGAAACGTGGCTGCCTGCAATGGGGCACTGGCTGGCGCAGCCGAGCCGCCTGCACAAGGCCGATGCGATTGTGGTACTGGGCGGCGCAACCCGGCGCAGCGAGCACGGCATTACCCTGTATCACGAGGGGTTTGCGCCGCGCTTCTGGCACACGGGCGCGGTATCGCCCGCTGAAGAGGTATCGTACTTTGCACGGGCAGCGCGGCAGAAGGCCATCGCGAGTGGCATTCCGGCTGATGTGATCGTGCTGCTTGAAACAACCAGCACCTGGGAAGATGGCGCGGCAATCGCAGCGCAGGCCGCCGAACAAAACACCGATAGTATTTTGCTGGTGACGGACTGGTACCACAGTCGACGGGCGTTGTGTGTGGTACAGCGGCACCTTGCCGACCAGGATATTGCCATCTATTATGAGCCGCCACCTGCGCGTTATGGGCCAGGCAACTGGTGGCGCGAACCGGACACACGGCAGGTCGTGCTTGCCGAGTATCTCAAGCTGCCCTACTACTGGCTGCGTTATGGTGTTGCGCCGCGTGCATGTTGATGCACACCCGCACTGCGGGCCTTGCTCCCACGGCGCGGGGCACAGAGCGCCATCACGACCGCAGCGCCTCCTCGTCGATTGCCACTTGCTGCACATCATCTGCGCCATTGTGGATCAGCGTATGGAATGCCTGTTCCTGCTCAACCGTGCCGAGTACCGCCAGTGTGTCGCCCGCATTCAGGCGATAGTGCGACGGCGGGTTGGGCACCACCGTGTTATGCCGAATAATTGCCACCACCGAAGCGCCTGTATGCTGGCGTATGGCTGCATCGCGCAGGGTTTGCCCCACCAGGCTGCTCTCGGCGGGCAGCGTCACCCACTCGATGCGGAGCGCATGGCTGGCGTGGCGCAACTGTTGCAGCAGGCGGTTGGTGCGGGTCGGCTGGCGGCTGCCATCACCATCTACCGCGTACAGCGGTGCATAAAGCTCCTCGTGGACCGTGTCGCTGAAGCGCTGAATATCGGTCGGGCTGATATGGAACTGGACCAGCACCTGCCGCACCATTTCCAGCCCTGCTTCGAGTTCGGGTTGTACCACCTCGTGGACACCAAGCCGCTTTAAGTCGTTGAGCTGTTCCACGCCTGCCGCACGCGCCACAATCAGCAGTTTGGGATTGAGTTCGCGTACCCGACTGGCGATCAACTGCACATCCAGCGCATCGGGCACACTGACGAGCAGCAGCCGTGCCGTGTGAACACCTGCCGCTTCCAGCACAACTGCACTGGTCGCATCACCAAAAACAATGGGTACCCCGTTGGCCTGGGCATGATCAACGGTGCGCTGATCGATTTCAACGACTACATACGACAATCCGACCCGCTCCATCACCATTGTTGCAGCGCGTCCGGCTCGTCCATAGCCCGCTACAATCACATGGTCGTGTAAGCTATCGCTGGTTACATTAAAGGTGCTGAGGGTTTCGCGGGGGCGATACACGCGCCAGCGATTGTATAGCGGCACGGCGAGACGCGAGGCAAATGGTGTTAGTACCATGGTTACCACGGCAACCGCCAGCACCAGCGCATACAAATCGTTCGAGATTGCGTTTGTGCTCACTCCGGTGCGGGCCAGTACAAACGAGAATTCACCGACCTGGAACATCCCCAACCCCACCACAAACGGCGCACTGTTGCCATAACCAAAGGCCCGCGTAATACCCACAAAGATCAGCGCCTTGCCTATAACCACCACCACGACGGCTGTTAAGACCAACCCCAGATTATTGAACAAGAATACTGGATCGAGCAGCATGCCCACCGAGACAAAAAACAGCATTCCAAACACATCGCGCAGCGGTATCACATCGCTGAGCGCCTGATGGCTATAGTCGGACTCGCTGAGCACGATACCGGCAACAAAGGCACCAAAGGCAAACGACAGACCAAACAGGTAGGTGCCGTAGCCGATGCCCACACCGAGCGCCACCACTGCCACCAGAAACAACTCCCGCGAACGCCACCCGGCAATGACCCGCAGTAGCCACGGCATCACACGCGTGCCGATGAAGATCATAGCGGCAGAAGAGCACGGCGCGCAGCAGCGCCCAGCCAAGCACGGGCAAGCTCTGCTCGATATCGTTGAGGGCGGGCAGCAAGATCATCAGCGGTACTACGGCCAGATCTTGCACAATCAGCATGCCAATCATCACACGGCTGGCAAGCGTGCCTATTACTCCCTGGGCGCTTAGCGTCTTGAGAATGACCATTGTGCTGGAGAGCGACAGCAGCGCACCGAACCATAGCGCCGTCTGCCAGTCCCACCCGAACAGCAATTGACCGATGCCGAAGCCGAACGCAATCGTCAGCGCCATCTGGATCGGGGTACCAATCAAGGCAATGCTTCGCACCGGCTGCAAGTCTTTCAGCGAAAACTCAAGCCCCAGTGCAAACAGCAACAGCGCCACGCCAATTTCTGCCAGCAGTTCAATGTTGTGAATATCGGTGACTGTGACGCCGCCTGTGTGGGGACCAACCAGCACGCCGGCCAGGATGTACCCCAGAATGAGCGGTTGCCCAAGCCGTTGCGCAATTAAGCCCCCGATGAGTGCCGCCACCAGAATAATAGCAATATCGGCTGCAATTCCCATGGTGCTCCTTTCTTCCATTATGCAATTGTAGATACTGCGGATAGATGTGGTTGCAGGCGGGGAACGATAACAGTGCGATATACACATGGATACAAACTGTTGCCCCCTCTTGTCACTATAGCATATTCACCCGGAGACAGGCGGCACCAGTTGTCATCAAATTGGTTTTAGCAACGATATGGTTGCCAGCGGGTTAGCGTGGTAGCGTATTCAAAAACTCGATCAGTTGCGAACTGTAGCGCAGCCCTATAATCGACAGATTGAGCAAGAGCAGCAGGAACGCCAGCACAATATAGATGATACGTAAGCCTGTTTTGCCAATAAGACGTACGAGTGGACGGGTGCGGCGGCTTGTATAGAGTGATGCATTCGGAAACAGAGCCGCCTGGAGCATTGCCACTGCTACGATCAGACCCAGCACATACCAGAACAGTTCTGGGATTAGATTGTTCCAGAGAAAGTACAGGAAGCCAATCACGCCGACGGTAAGCAGCCAGCGTCCAGCATTGGGGCGAATGAACTGCGTGATGAAATTGATGTTGCAGAGCGCCAGCACCAGAAAGAGCAACCCGACTACGACCAATGCAATTGCAACAATCATCCACTTGCTCCTGACGTGTACACCGCACCTATCCCTTTCTCTTTTCCACAAACGTTCCGGGTATTAGCATATCATACTAGAGCAATACCATTGCCCTGCCCGATTGCCTCTCGCCTGCGATGTGCTATGATACTGGGTGGCAGGTTCAATGGAGCAGCAAACAATGGCGTTCTGGCAATGGTTGACAGCGAGGAGAAGTGAACCCATGTGGCTCATCGTTGGCCTGGGCAACCCTGGCGAACAGTATGCCCGCACGCGCCATAATATCGGCTTCGAGTGTGTTGAGCGATTGGCGGCACGGCACGGGCTGCAATTTAATAAAAAACGCGCCCAAGCCGACATTGCCGAGGGCACTATCGGCGGGCAGCGGGTGGTGCTAGCCAGACCATTCACGTTTATGAACCTGAGCGGTCGGTCGGTGGTGGGCTTAAAAGGCTGGTACAAAATCAACCCCGCCGAAGCGTTGCTGGTCATCTACGATGATCTTGACCTGCCCTTCGGCAAGTTGCGCCTGCGGCAGCGGGGCAGCGCGGGCACCCACAACGGTATGCGCTCCATCGTCAACCTGATGGGCAGCCAGGACTTCCCGCGCCTGCGGGTTGGCATCGACAAGCCCCCGCCACGTTGGGATACCGCCGCGTATGTGCTGGGCCGCTTCTCGACGGAGCAGCAGGAAGAGTTGCCCTTTATTTACGAACAGGTTGCCGATGCAGTGGAGCTTGTGGTGCGCGAGGGCTTTACGGCTGCGATGAACAAGTACAATATTTCGTGAGGGGTGGGGCGACTGAAGCCCGCCTGCGCAGGCTATGCCCTCGCGCCTATGGCCCCAATCGGGCTTGTGGTAACGCGGTGCGGTAGTGTCCGCGAAACCCCTCCGGTAGCATTGCGGCAATCTGCATCATCAGGTCGGTGGTTGCCGACGAAACATACTCGGCCCTGTGGTTACCGGTGTCCGGGCGGGCCTTGATGTAGTAGGGCGTGCCAATCCGCAGCACCACTTCTTGCCCGCGCAGGGTGCCGCCTATACCGTGATGAGTGCCAATCAGTGCAGCCGGAATAATTGGCACACCGGTGCGCATGGCGAGCCGCACCGCACCGCTGCGCCCCTTCTGCAACATGCCCGTTTTGCTGCGGGTACCCTCCGGGAAGATCAGCAGTACTTCACCACGCCGCAGCCCTTCTTCGGCGGCTTGCAACGCCGCCATATCACGTTTGCCGCGATCCACTGGTATCACGTGCATATTCTGCAATAGCCAGCGTTGCACCGGGTTGCGAAACAGTTCGGACTTGCCGAGCCACGCCACCCGGTAGCTGAACGGCAGCAAGCGCCCCACCGCCAGAATATCCAGCCAGTGTACATGGTTTACAGCAATGATCATCCCGCCGATGCTGCGCGGCGGCAGGTTCTCTAGTCCCTCGACCCGCCAGCGCCACCATCTGAGCTTCATCATCAGGTCAATGCTTACATACAGAAAGCGATAGACCAGATAGCGTACCATGCCGTTACCCTTTCACCCCAAGCCCGAAGGTATAAACCAGTTGCCCGCCAAGCCACCCACCAACTACCACCGCCACAACGCCGAGGGCCAGCAGACGCAGATAGCCCCCCCGCTGCTGTGGGTCGTCCAGAATATTCTGATTGCGCCGCCGCCGCAACAGCGCCATGCCATAGATCCAGACGGTGGACAATCCGCTGGCGGCGTGCCCATTCACCCAGTTGATCAGCGCTGTATTACGAATAGATGGGTCGCTGTAGACTTGCCGCCATGCATCGATGCTGCCCGCCAGGGTTGCCACCACTGCCCCGAACCAACCCAGCACCAGGCAATGGTATGCGCTGATTTCCAGGCTACGGTTGCCGCTCCGCAGGTAGAGCACCGTTAGCAGGGCATTCGCCAGCAACAAGCCTATCGGGAAATGGACCGTTGCCGGGTGCAGTGGAGGAATCATCGTCAGGCTACTCCTCTTCTGGGCGGTATCTGCCAGCCATGCACACGCCAGCATAGACAAAGCCCCTCGCGCACCGCAATGCAGAGAGGGGCACCCACGGGACCACGTAGACTAGACTTCCATCACCACCGGAATAACCATCGGGCGGCGGCGGGTCTCGCGGTAGAGAAACTCGCTCACGGCATCCTTGATCTTACGATTGATGTATGCGCTATCGGGGTGCGTTTCGGCGTTGCCGTTGGTGCTGAGCAGTGCCTCACGTACCGATTCTTTGGTTGCCTCGATCAGGTCGGTGCTCTGGCGCATATGGACAAAGCCACGTGAGACAATATCTGGCCCTGCTAGCAATTCGCCCGATGCACGCTCAACACTCACCACCACCATCAAGATACCGTCTTTTGCGAGCATCTGACGGTCGCGCACCACCACATTGCCTACATCGCCCACGGTGGTACCATCCACATAAATATAGCCAACCTGGGTTTTATCGACGATTTCGCCATAGCCGGACGCAAACTCCAGGATGGCACCGTTTTCTGCCAGCAGCACATTGTCGCTGGTATAGTGCTGGGTGCTCATATTCATCGCCAATTTGCGATACAGCACAAGGTGGCGGTAGTCGCCGTGGAAGGGCACCACAAACTGCGGTTGCAGCAATGCCAGGAGCATCTTCAGCTCTTCTTGTGCCGCGTGCCCCGATACGTGGACACCCGCCTCGCTGCCATAGATTACATCGGCACCGAGCCGGAACAGGTTGTTAATCACCTGGCTAACTGATACCTCGTTGCCTGGAATAGGTGTTGCCGAGAAGACCACGGTATCACCCGGCTTGATCTTAACATGCGGGTAGTCGCGGTTGGACATCCGGCTCAGGGCGGCCATCGGCTCACCCTGGCTGCCTGTACACACAACCGCTATCTCGTCATCGGGCAGGCTGTTCATCTCGTGCGGACGGATTAGCAGGCCCGGTTCGGCGTGCAGGAAGCCAAGCTCAAATGCAACCTTGCTATTGTTCTCCATACTGCGCCCAACCAGTGCCATTTTGCGCCCATACGCCTCCGCCGAGTCAATCGCCTGCTGGACGCGGCTGATGTTGGAGGCAAAGGTTGCGATGATGATGCGGCCCGGTGCTGAAGCGAAGATGTTATCAAACGCCTCGCCGACGGTAGTTTCACTCGGCGTGTAGCCCCGCGACTCAACGCGCACACAGTCGGTTACCAGCAGCAGCGGCTTGCGGCGACCCAGTTCGGCGAGCTTGGCAATATCGGTGGGCTTACCATCGACGGGCGCGTGATCAAACTTCCAGTCGGTCAGGTAGATTACCATACCGACCGGAGTAGTGATTGCAAAGCCGACGGCATCCGGGATGGAGTGGGCAATCGGGAACGGCTCCACAATGAAGCTGCCCACCTCGAAGGGGTCGCTGTCATCAATTGGTATGCGGGTAACTTTATCGAGCAGGCGATGCTCTTTCAATTTGCCGTTGACAATGCCCAGCGTCAGCGGTGTGCCATAAATTGGTGGGTAGCCGAGGTCGCCGATCAGGTGGGGCACTGCGCCGACGTGGTCTTCGTGGCCGTGGGTCAGCAGAATACCCTGGATTTTTTCGAGCCGGTCACGCAGGTAAGTGATATCGGGCAGCACCAGATCGACACCGAGCATATCGGCTTCGGGGAACATCACGCCACAGTCGAGGATAAGGATCTCATCCGCGTACTCAAGCACCCACATATTGCGCCCGACTTCGCCAGCGCCACCCAGAGGGAGTAATCGTAGTTTGTCTGTTGTCATAGCATTACCATCACCATATGGTGTATTATTCTTCCAATAAAACAATGCTTTACGTAATGATACTAGGTACCAAGCAAAAAATCTGTCGTAAGTTGTTCAGGTGGTATTTCTTTCTCTCTCGGAAGGTAGATACGTACCGAAATATTCAGGTTTACAAGGTATCGACACATCAGTGGGCCAACCTCGCTCCATTCAAGTCCCCCCAACCCGCAGCCTAATGCAGGTAAAGCCAGTGATTTGATACCTTCTTGTTGGTAGTTTTTAGAAATCCATTCCAAGCCTCGCTCTATACTTCTCAGATCTGATTGCTCTTTCCAGTGTCCTTTTGTTGCAAACAATAAAAACCATTTTTCATTATTAATTCCTGGAAGCATGTTCGATGCATCAGCAAGATCATAATCGATAGGAGTCTCCCTTTTGTAGAGATAAGGTATACTTAATTTTAGTTGCGGATTTCGCCCACGGCACACTTCCTGATACCGCACATAGACATCAGGAAACTGGTATTTAGCTCTGGCTGCCAGCCCCTTGCCCATTACTCCTTTAGTATTAACACTGATTGTCAGCGTTTGAGCACGTGAGAAGAACATATCTCCTTCAACCAGATTAAACACAGGAGTAATTTGTGTGCGTTGAAGCGGCACAAAAAACATATACGGTTCTGGGATAATGTCTAGTGTATTACCAAGTAATAATGCTTTTAATTTATTGACAGCCTCATGAGTTGGAACGTAAATAGCTGTAATATAAGATGGATCAACATATTCAGGAACTAAACATTCTGCCATAATTTTTCGTTTTGATCCATCATCTGAATTCCACCATTCTTTATCCAGAATCTCTTTTAGTTGATTTATTTCTTGAATACCCTGTTTAGCAGGAAATATATCTGATGCATTGCTAGCTGCATTTCCATTTGTTATATAGACACCAGGCTTATTTAATACCTTTGGGTTGATCTCGACAACTGCAATATCACGTCTATTTTCTCCTACATAAACACGATAAAGCATAGGGTTTCTAGGTTGAAAATACAAATTAGCAAAATACCACAGACTCTTATCATCTGGAGTCTGTCGTTGCTGGCGGTGAGAAACAATATTCTGATCATAGATGGGTCTATACTTTATATTTTGCTGCTCTATTAATTCGTGCGATAAGATACCCCATTTCAAAATAGATGAAAGATTATCGATATGAGTAATATAATAAAGTCCTTTAATTGCTTTTCGTGCCATAGCTACACCTGCGTGTCCTGGGTTGGGTGCTGCGGCGCGACCGGATCGGCGGGAGCGAGTTCGGCGGCGGGCACGGCAGCGAGGCCGGTATACTGCCGGATCGTTTCCAGCAACTCGTCACGGTCGGCAAGGCCCGCATACAGCGGCAACGTGCGCCGTCCGTAGGCCTGCCCGTGTAAGAAGCGCAGCAGCGGGTTTGTAATCTGGCCGGTGTAATCTTCGGCCAGTATCAATTCGTCCATCGGATCGTTGCTGTCATCGTCCACCCGGCGAATCGCCTGGATACCCACCCAGGGGTAAACCAGATCGACCCCAAGCGAACTGAAGCGCAACCCTTCTTCCGTCGGGGTGTAGCTTGCGGCCCACTCTTCCAGCAGGTTCCAGATCACCAGGGGCGTTGCCACAATCAGCACCAGCATCAGCAGGGCTGGGACAATCTGGCTGACGGTCAGGCCCGCCGCGATGCTGGCCTGCAACGAGGGCCACAGGTTGAGCGGGTTATAATCCAGGCTGAGCGTACTCCGAAAACTCCAGAGCGCAAAGGCCCAGATAGCAAGGGCGGCAAGCAGAAGCACAAGCGCCATTCGGCGTCCGGTAGCAGAGAGTTGATAGGTCTTCATTAAAACATACTTAGCTGTTCTGCGGCTGGTGACTCATCATCGGCAGGCGATTCGGGCTGACTGGCCGCGTGCTCGGCGCGGGCCAGAAACTCGGGCAGGCGGCGGAAATCTTCTTCGATCAGTGCCCGGTTTTTGGGCTGATGCAAAGCGGCGGCAGGGTGGATCATTGGCACAATCAAGCGCCCGCCAATCCGTCGGGGTTGCCCATGAATTTTCGAAATCTTCTCTTTGGGAAAAAAGAGTGCCATTGAATAGCGCCCCAGTGTTACGATTACCTTCGGATCAATCAGTTCGATCTGTTTGTGCAGATAGGTTGACGTACAGGTATCTACTTCATTGGGCAGCGGGTCGCGGTTGTCGGGCGGGCGGCACTTCACCACATTGGCAATAAAGACATCCTGCCGACGTAGCCGCGCGGTTGCCAGCAACTCATCCAGGAATTGACCTGACGGCCCCACAAACGGGCGGCCCTGGCGATTCTCGTGATACCCTGGCCCCTCCCCAATCAACATCAATTCGGCATCCGCAGGCCCCTCACCGGGGACGGCCCGAATACGGCCCTGATGTAGGGCACACAATGTACATTGACTGATCTGTGCTGCAAGGGTCTGTAGTGTTTCCTGTTCCGATGTCACGAATACAATAATACTTCCTAGTTATTAACGCTACAAAAAACTTTTCTTTTGCGTTCTCTTGCATTATACCTCAATCCAGTGCCCTTCTTCAAATTTAGGAACGCACCGATTGAAGCCCCCCGATCTGTCAGGCGGCTGTTGAACAGGCGGTACTACTGCATTGGCATCGTCGTATCTTGTATGCTAAAATAGGCAAAAGTAAAAAGCAACCAGCAAACGTCTGTATTTCCAACGTCGAGCAGCCTATATATAAAGAAAAGCATCAGCGCAATATCGTACAACCGGGAACCGGCGCACACCTTCTCTGTTTGTACCCGGCTCCTACTACGCCTTATGGTCGTATGTACGACATCCCGGTGCTGTTGCAAGAAGTACCAGATATCCTGCGAACTGGTGCAGGGTTGGCCTATAGAATGGAGTACGTATTCGGTGAAAGTTACTACAGAGAAATTGCCCAGGAGTTTGATTGCCCTGGATGTCGAGCTTGATAAAGACCAGGTCCAGAAAGGGCTTGACCGTGCTGCTCGGCGTATCTCCCAGAAATATACTATTCCAGGGTTTCGTAAGGGCAAAGCGCCCCGCTTTATTGTTGAAAACTATTTTGGACGTGAAGCCCTGCTTGAAGAAGCGACCGACGACCTGATCAATAAGTCGTTCAAGCAGGCGCTCGAACAAGAAAATATTGTTCCGGTGGGGCAGGCGTCGCTCGTCTCGGTCGAGCCATCGGAAGAAAGTTTCCGGTTTCGTGTTACCGTGCCGGTGCCCCCCTCCGTGACACTGCCCGACTATCGCACAATCCGCCTTCCACTCGATATGGAAGCAATTAGCGACGAAACGGTTGAGCGTGGGATGGATATGATCCGTGAGCGCCATGTAGTGCTTAAAGAGCTTGAAGAGCCTCGCCTCGCCCAACAGGGCGACCAGTTGACGGTCGCGCTCGAAACGATTGTCGAAGGGCAAGCGCTGCACGAGTTCCTCGATGATGCCGAAGATGACGAGGATGATGACTTTGACGATGAAGATGTGATCGACGATATCGCTGATGATGACGATATCGAGCGTGAACTAGACGACGAAGACGACGAAGACGCAGATGATGGTCATGACCACGACCACAACCACGACCACGACCACGATCACAATCACGACCACGACCACGATCACGATGATGAGCAACCGGGTGAAACATTGGTGCTCGAACATCA
>JAAUSQ010000201.1 GCA_012033195.1 Chloroflexaceae bacterium | reverse complement strand
ACTACGTCGCCTGTAAGCACTACCCGGCGCGTTGTACCGCCTGCGCTCACCCGTTCCAGCACCCACCCCTGCAATGCAACAGGTTCGGTCGCCCGATTGACCAGTTCCACCCATTCGGCCTGCCCACTGCTCGGCGCGGGCAGCAGTTCGTTCAGGTGCAGCAGCACTGCTTCAGAGGTGGCCGTGGGCCGTGCGGTTGCGGTTGTGGCAGGCGCAGGCGTGATGGTGCTATCGGGTAGCGGCGTGTGGGTCGGGGTGTTGGTCAGCGCAGGCAGCAGGGTGCGCGTGGGGGTTGGTGTATGCGATGGCCGTGCTGTGCGGGGGGCGGTGCTGGTCTTTGTTGCAGTCGGTGCCGCAGTCAGGTCGGGCGGCAGGTTGGGCTGCCCCGGTGAGGGCGGGTAGTCGGTGCGCCACGCGTCGCCGTCGGGCGTCACACGCGCATACACTGCGTTGGCACCAAGCGCTGGATACACCACCGCATCCACTGTGCGCCCCTGTGGGTCGAGCAGGTAGAGCCAGCCGCCATCGTTGGGCAGGAAACTTGTGCCCACATTCACCACCGCATAGCCAGCAGCGGGCAGCACTACGTCGCCTGTAAGCACTACCCGGCGCGTTGTACCGCCTGCGCTCACCCGTTCCAGCACCCACCCCTGCAATGCAACAGGTTCGGTCGCCCGATTGACCAGTTCCACCCATTCGGCCTGCCCACCGCTCGGTGCGGGCAGCAGTTCGTTCAGGCGCAGCAGCACTGCTTCAGGGGTGGTTGTTGCGGTGTCTGCTGGTGTTGCTACCGGCTCGGTTGGTGTTGCAGTGGGCGTTGCTGAGAGCACAGGCGACGGTGACGAAGTGACAATCGGTGTATCGGTTGGGGTGGCTATTGCTGTAGGCTCTGCCGCGTTAAGGCTACCGGGCGATGGGCTTGACCGCACTTGCCATACTGCGCCGCCATCGGGAACACGAGCATGGCTGCTGCCGGGTGCGGTGATGCTATTATACTCACGTGCATCAATGATGGTGTCGTCGGAGCTTACGAGCCGTACTGTATCCTGCCAGTTGCCAAGGTGCGACTCCGGCAGGAAGACCACCAGCAACGCACCCGGCTCAAGCAAGGTTGTCGCAGCCGGGCTGATAATAGCCGAAGAAATGACAACCGGCTGACCAGCCTTACTATTGCTCTGGATGTACCACCCTTCCAGATCAACGGGCTGACTGCCTGCATTGTAGAGTTCGACCCACTCATACCCGCCATCGTCTGGTTCGGGCAGTATCTCGTTCAGGACAACCCCTGCGCCCTGCGCCTGTAAGCTATGCTCGACTGCGAACAACCCAAGACCGCCTACCACTACAATAATTGTCCATTTCAGCAGACGCCAGCGCAGGTACAGCATACGGATACCTCCTGAATGTCACCCTTATAGCATGAGATGTCAAACGATACATGATCGTACCTATATAGTTAGTGCCATTTCGGACAAATTTTTTTACCCTTTTTGAAGAGAAAAATAATAATTGGGGAGGCTTCAGGTGGACGTCTGGCGCTGCCATTGCGCTAGCAAGAGATAGGTATGAAAAACACGAGTTTGCAAAAGCCCCATCCTCCATACGGGAGGTGGGGCAGGGGTAGTCCGCAGGTTGATACAGAAGTCGTCAGGGGTTAACTGGTGCCGAGCAGAAGCCGACGGGCCAGCGCCTCGCAGCCCACAATATCGGCCAGATGTTTTAACTGGTTGTCTTCGTAGGCCTGATTAAAGATCGCAACATCAAGCGACAACACCTTGCGGAAGGCTTTGAGTGCTGCTTGCGGTTGACTGCTCTGCGCGGCAATCTGATCGCCATATTGCATCACCACATCCATCATAGCGAGGGGGTAGCGAACTGGCAAACCAATCTTGACGTGAATGTGTCCAATGTACAGGCGCTGATGGGCATATTCTTCATCGTAGGTGCCTGAAAACAGACCTATAAACCACCTGGCAATCATCCCATGCAGCCGCTCCATCGCTTTGCCTTCAAAGTACTCTTTCGTATTGTCGTGGGCAAACAGGCGCTCATAAAATGCCGTCGTCATCTGCGGAGCCAGCGGTTCGGCGGTCGGGCCGAGGCTCTTGAGCAGGGCTGCCTCGTCAGGGCTGAGGTTCATCAATGTAATCAGTTCAGCCAGAATTGCAGCATCTTTTACTTCCCAGCTACTCCTACGATGTGGTGTACTCATATGATTTTCCGCTCCTTCTCAACGTCATTGTTCCGTTGTATATGTTGTGGCATGCTATATCAGCATGCCAATATCACGGGCTGCATCGGCAGCCTCAAGGCGTACCATTCCAAGATTGGCACCTTGCCGCAAAGCAATTGCCAGCAGGCTCTGATTGCCAGCAGGCAACACCAGAAAGGTGCCCTGCAACGAGTTGATAATCGTCTCCTGTGGGGCACCTATCCGCAACTCGCCCGACACACGCCGGGTCACACCCATCATGGTGGCAGCCACTGCGCCGACACGGTCGGCATTCACATCGGCTGACATCCGCGAAACCAGTACAATACCATCCATCCCTACCGCAGCAACTCCATTAACATCATTCCCGGTATTGGCAGCCAATCGTTCCAGAATGGCAGTGATCTGAGCCTGACGCGACTCCATAGGTATCTCCTCGTACGTTAGAACAGCACGGTAAACGACCGGGTTGGGGAAAAGCACAACCAGACAGGTTGTTAAGCAGGCCTGTATTAAGAAGAAGAGCAGCACCGGGTCTTGTGTCTGCTCATCATTATTATTCACTATAGACCAAGGATAATCCATCTACTAGTGCGATGCAATGGGCTATCGGTACCCCGATCACCCCTTACTACTGACAAACGTTACTATGACCCTGCGTATCACGTGAGCACCATATCGGGCATGTTCCAGGCGCGTACGGTGGCAAGTTCTTCGGCAGCCGACTTGCACTTTTTCAAACGGGCACCCGGTACACCGTGTGTCCGGGCCTTGCATGCATCCCAGGTCGTGTGACGCTCTACTTTGCCCCGTACGAGGCTGAGGTATGTTGTTGGGGCGGGGCGAGCTTGCTCAATACGGCTTAACAAACCGGTATCGCTGGTGTGTTCGGTGGCGGTCGGGAGCTGTACTGAGCGGGGCGGCGGTGTGCGTCCGGCGGCGTACGCCTGCGCGATGGTGTTGGCACGTTCGTTATAGACATCGCCCGTATGCCCATAAACGTGCTGCCACTGCACCCGCTGTCCGGCAAGGTCGGCCAGTGCTTCCCAGAGATCGCGGTTTTCAACGCTGGTGCCCTGGACAGTCTGCCAATCGTGCTGCCGCCAGCGGTGCACCCATTTGGTAGCACCCTGCAAGACATACTTGCTATCGGTAATCACTTCAACCGGTACATCGGCGGGGACGTGGCGCAACCCTTCGATGACGGCCTGTAGCTCCATCCGGTTGTTGGTGGTACGCGGTTCGCGCCCGCCCAATTCGTCAATGCGGTTGTCGGTGTAAATAATCAGCGCGGCCCACCCGCCCGCGCCAGGGTTGCCTTTACAGGCTCCATCGGTCACAATACGTATCATTGAACATCCAGCTATCTAACTAGTATAGTTTTTGTCTGCAAAAGTAAAAAATGCTATGCTCAGTTGAGCATTTTTATTATATCGATTCTGTATCTTTTATGCTAAAATCCAGAGCAATAGTGGAGATATACAGGATGGAGCATAGTAATGAGTAGTATCACCCTCTACCCACTTTTGCCCAAGCAACAACTTGTGCCACGCATCTGGGGAGGACAGCACCTAGCCTCGCAGTGTGGCGGCACTCTGCCGACGGATGATGCGGTTCCCATCGGTGAATGCTGGCTGGTGTACGATACCAACCCGATTCTTAACGGCGAATTTGCCGGACAAACACTGGCAGAGGTGACGTGTCAACTCGGTGCGTTGCTGGTGGGCGAACGAGCCGTCGCACGGTATGGGAATGACTTCCCGTTGCTGGTCAAGTTCCTTGATGCTGCTGAGCGTCTGTCGATCCAGGTGCACCCCGACGATGACTATGCCCATCTGCACGAAGCGCATACTGGCTTTCACGGCAAGACTGAAGCCTGGTATATTCTTGATGCCCGCCCCGATGCTACGATTATCTATGGCTTGCTGGAACCGTGCGACCGTACCACCTTTGCCAATGCAGTAGCAGGCGAAGAGTGTGAGCAGTTGCTGCGGTATGTACCCGTGCAGAAGGGTGATACCTTTCTGGTGCCGGCTCGCACGATCCATGCGATCAATGCGGGGGTGATGCTCTACGAAATTCAGCAAAAGTCCGACCTGACCTATCGGGTGTACGATTACGGACGACGTGACCCGAAAACGGGCCAGTTGCGTGAACTGCATCTTGACAAGGCGTTGGATGTTATCAACTTCGCAACCGTCTCGCTACCGCCGCGTCAGGAGATTACCCTGGATGATGATGGGCAGCGCGTGCAACTTATCACCTGCGATTTCTTTACGCTGGAACGCTGGAACATAACCAGCACCGCGACATGGGCCACCGACCCGGCAACGCTCGAAATTCTGACCGTTGTAGGTGGGCATGCTCGCCTCGAATGGGAACAGAGCAGCATCGAAATGACCTGGGGTGCCTCGGTGGTGCTGCCTGCTGCACTCGGTACGGTCAGGCTGGTTGCCGATAGAGCGCCTGCCCAGGTATTACGGGCCTACATTCCGGAATCGACTGGCGTATGAGTGCGGCAATAGCCAACACCTACCGTTTTTTGTGCCGCCTGAGTCGTTGCAGGGGAACACATTCGAGCTGACTGATGCAGAATTGGCCCACCAGATCGGGCGGGTGCTGCGGCTGCGCCCCGGTAGCCGGGTACTGCTGCTCGATGGTGTGGGGAACGCCTGTACCGTTGTACTGACTGACACCACAACAGAGCGGCTACGTGGCGACATTGTAGCACGCACCCCGGCGGGCGGCGAGCCAGCTAGCCGCCTCACCCTGTATGTTCCGCTGATACGGGCCGAGCGCTTTGAATGGATCTTGCAGAAGGGCACCGAGACCGGTGCGGCGGCGTTTGTGCCCGTGCTGTGGAGTCGAGCGGTTGCCACCGAACAGCGCACCGAGCGCAAGCTTCCGCGCTGGCAGCGCATTGTGCGCGAAGCCGCCGAGCAAGCGTGTCGGGGCTGGTTGCCCACGGTTACACCGCCGATCACGGTAGAGGAGGCCTGTGCCGAGGCTGCCACCAGTGATATGGCGCTGCTGCTGTGGGAAGGGCCAAGCTATCCTGCTGTAACGGGGCAACTACACCCAACCCCATCGCTCCGCGCAATCTTGCGGCCTGCCGCCGCCACCCCACCGCGCAGTATTGCCGTTCTCAGTGGGCCAGAAGGTGGTATTACACCCGCAGAGCTGACAAGTGCCGTACATCGTGGTATCATACCCGTATCACTTGGGCCACGTATTTTGCGGGCTGAAACCGCCCCGGTTGTTGCTTCGGCTGCTCTTTTTTACGAACTGGAAGACATACCAGATACGGCGTAGAGGCCGGCGCATTCGGGCTACACGATTATCACGCCGAGGAGCATTCTCTATGGTTCGCACGTCGCATGCGCTGCTGGTCGGACTCATTACTGTTTTTCTTACTGCACTCATTGCCTTCGTTGGTGGCTGGCTGGCTTCGCAAACGTTTGGCAATGTGCCGTTTCAATATGTCACCTCAACTATTACCGGGCAACCGACCACCGAAACTGCCCCCGCCGATGTTGCCGATACCTTTACCGTGTTCTGGGATGTGTGGGAACTGGTTGACCGCGAGTTTTACCGCACCGATCCGCTCGATAATCAGCAGATGACGTATGGGGCAATTCGGGGCATGCTGCAATCGCTCAACGACGACTACACCATTTTTCAGGAGCCGGAAGCCGCCGAACGTAGCCGCGAGTCGCTTGAGGGCAAGTTCGAGGGCATCGGTATTTATATGCGGATTGAAAACGGCGAGGTGGTGGTAGACCGCCCCATCCGTGGCTCGCCCGCGATCAATGCGGGCCTGCAAAGCGGCGATATTATTGTGATGGTCCAGGGGCAGCCCGTGAGCGAGTTGATTGATGGTCTGGGCGACCCCGAAGCGATGCAGGCCGTAGCGCGGGTGGTGCGCGGGCCAAAAGGCAGTTCGGTTGACCTGACCATTCGCCGCCCTGCCGATGGCACCACGTTTGATGTGGCGATTGTGCGCGACGAAGTGCCGCTGATTAGCGTGAACTACCAGATGCTTGAGGATGGCGTGGCATATGTGCAGCTTACCGAGTTCAAAGCCACCACAACCGGCGAACTGGATGCGGCCCTGCGCGAACTGCTGCCGCAGCAACCACGTAGCATGGTGCTCGACCTGCGGAACAACCCCGGCGGCTACCTGACGACCGCGCAAGAAGTGCTGGGCCGCTTCTATGATGGGGTGGCGCTCTATGAAGAACTGAACGATGGCACCGACAAAGAATTTAGTACCATACGTGGCCCGCGTGATGTACGCGTGCCCGACCTGCCGCTGGTAGTGCTGGTCAATAATAGCTCGGCCAGTGCCGCCGAAATTGTGGCGGGTGCGCTGCGCGACAAGCGCCCGCATACTACCCTGCTGGGTGAAACAAGCTTCGGCAAGGGATCGGTGCAGAATATCCATCAGTTGCGCGACGGCAGCAGCGTGCGGATTACCATTGCCCAGTGGCTTACCCCGAATCGACAGGTTATTCATAATGTGGGCATCACACCCGACCACATCGTACTTGCCTCGCAGGAGGAAGCCTATCTGGTACCGTGTATCGATGATGGCGTATCGCCCACTCGTACCGAACCGTGTTATGATGCTCAGCTTTCGTGGGGGCTGCGCCTGCTCCTGACGGGCGCTATCCCACCGCAGCCAGAGCCGACGCCCACCGGATACATTCGACAGAACCCCGTCAGCATGGTACAATAAAGAACTAGTGTTCTGTCAGCGTGCGGTAATCTTATGTCAAAACAACGTACACGTGCCCGCTCCGACTCGTCTGTAGCAAATCGGACTGGCGCGGCTGAGGTGCGCAACTACCGCCTGGGCGAACGAATTGCGCAGGAGGAGTTGGCCACCGTTTATGCTGCTACCCATACCACGCTCGACCGTCCGGTACAGGTGCATATTCTGCGCCGCACCGATTGGGTTTCATCGAGCCGTTTTCAGCTTGCCGGTCGCCTTGCGGCACGGCTGAGCCACCCCAACCTGCTGCCCATTATCGACGCGGGCCACGATGACCAGTATGGCAATTATCTGGTAACACCCGATGTGCAGGCCCGCCGCCTGAGCGACCTGATTGAAGCGGGGCCGCTCGACCCGGTGCGGGCATTGCGAATTATGACCCAGATTGCAGCAGTGCTCGACTATCTACACGAAAACAATGTTATTCACCGTGATGTGCAGCCTTCGAACATCCTTGTCACCGAAGGAGATAGCACCTACCTCACCAACCTCAGCCTTGCTTCTGGCCCCGACGCGCCCGACCTGAGCAGCGTAGACGAAGCCGACTACCTCTCGCCCTACTCCGCGCCTGAGCAACGCCTCGACCAGACCGACCCGCAGCCGACCCTTGATATCTACAGCCTGGGAGCCACACTGTACCATATGCTCTCCGGGCAGGTGCCCGAAGGCAGCACCCCGCCATCGCTGGCAAGTGTGCAACCCGACCTGGGCCGCGTTGACGCGATTGTGCAGCGCATGCTGGCCGACAATCCGGCGGCCCGCCCCGCTACCGCCAACGAAGCGGTTACCCTGCTCCGTAGCGTGATGCGTGCCCAGATCGACCGCGCCTCGCCCGATATGGAAGAGTCACGCTGGGAACCACTGGCAGAATGGCTCGAAAATCCGCTTGAGATGGCTCTGGGAGGGTTGCTGCGTGGGTTTGACGAAAACACCCTGACCGCTGACACCCCCGCCGAAACAGTCCAGGCGTTGCGCGAGTTCAAGGATTACCTGACCCGGAGCCGCACCCGTGCCGACCAACTGCACCGGGGCGATAGTGTACGCCGCACGCTGACACGCTGGAGTAATCAGCGCTTCTGGCGGCGGGCACCCTTCGGACGATTGATCGAACTGACGCAGGTAATAAGTTATAACATTTTTTTCTACGAACTGCGTACCCTCTACGAAACACGCAGCTCGCCCCAGATTCGGGAGCGGGCGATGCGAACCGATGACCGCCGCCCCACGCTGCCGCCGCCGCCTTCGGTGTGGGATGCGCCCGTGCCCGAACCCGCCGACCCATTTGGCGATGTGCGTTCGCAGGACGTAACACTCCCCAATTCGCTGAATATTTTCACCTGCCCACAGTGCAGCGGTGGTGCCGAAGTGTACTGCCCCGAATGTGAGGGGGTGGGGATGCTCGATAAAATCCGGCGGGTGCGGAACCCTGACAATTCCTTTACGGATGAGGTCATCTCGGAGCAGTGCCCACGCTGCCGGGGCTACGGGCGGGTGCGCTGCGACAAATGCGAAGGCAATGGCAATCTGGTTGAAGAGGCATACTTTACCTGGAGCCGACAGGCGCGGTTGTGGGAGAATAGCGACGATATCGAAGACCTGCCCGCGTCTGTGCTGCGGCAACGCGCCGAGGAGATCAGCCGCCTGTCGATCAATCTGTATGCGGGGCACTGGCACAGCGTGCAGCAACTTGATGAACTGCTTACGGCTGCGATTGCCAATGTGAAGGACACAACTACCCGTATTATTACATCCGAGCTTGTGATCCGGGCCGTCCCCATCACCGAAGTTGAATACACGCTGAACGACCAGCCGCATGTGCTGTTTATTGTGGGCTTCGATAATGCTATCGTTGGTGACTGGTCGCTGATCAACCTGGAACGGGTCGCGCTAATTGCGCTGGGCGCACTGGCGATACTGGCGCTGCTGGTGTGGCTGGTGCTGCTGCTGGTGTAAGGCAGGGGGCCGTTCCCCACCCTGCCCTTT
>JAAUSQ010000200.1 GCA_012033195.1 Chloroflexaceae bacterium | reverse complement strand
CGGGCCGTAAAGCAGTTGATATGCTCCAGCGGATGCAGCGCATCTTTGCTGGCCTGCCAGTTGGTTGCACGCAGCTTGCGGACAATATCGCTGCCGTTGGGCACGGCAATACGAATAACACCACCCGGAGCAAGCAGCGCCGCCAGTGCTTCGAGCGTGGCAAGGGGCTGCGGAATATGCTCAAAGACCTGCTCGGCATTGATCACATCAAACGACTGGCCCGTCAGTTCTGCCAGCGAACACACCACCGGCACACCGTGCACCCGCGCATAGTCGAGGCGGGTCTGTGCAAACTCCTGCCCGACCACCCGGTACCCGAACGCCTGCGCCGCCTGACACCAGTAGCCCCACCCCATCCCAAAATCGAGCAACCGGATCGAGTCAGGGGCCTTGTCGGGGAAGAGTGCCGCAATCAGCCGCATCTGGTGGGCATAGTCGAGGAACAGCCGTGCATTGGCGTGTACCTTCTTGTTCAGGCTCTCACGTGGGTCGATCCAGTGCTCGTACAGGGCCGTCATACCGGCGTCGTCCAGGATGTAGCGCTGCCAGATAAAGCCGCACACCCGACACTGTGAAACGGTGAAGCGTCCGCCTGTCAGCATCTCCGGCTCGACGCGTCCAGCATAGTAGCTTTCGAGAAACTCCCACACAGGCGGGTCACAGAAGGTGTGATCAAGCAGGGTGGTGCTGTGGGTTGCACCGCATACCGCGCAGGTGAGCCGTTCAACCAGCATACCGCTACACCCACCCGAAGATGCTAAACACCGTCCAGATTACAATCACCGAGAGGGCCGCCCCTGCCAGCACTTGCAGCGGGGTATGGTTGCGGGTGCGAATACGTGCCCACGCTACCGCCATCACGCCGATCCAACTGAGCAGGCCAAGCGGCAGCCAGAGGATGGTTGCCAGTGTTGCAAATGAAGAGATGCTCAGTGCATGCACGCTGATCTTCCAGAACAGGTTAATCAGTGCCGCCGCAATGGTCATTGCCATCGCACAGATCAGCAGTTCGATAAAAATAATCGGAGCTTTGAGCAGCGAGAGCACTAGCAACCCGACAACCAGCGTCAGCGCACTGAAGGCATACAGTTCGTGGCGCTGCCGCCGATTCGATACATCCTCATCGGTGTAGGCTCCCTGCCGCAGTCGCCAGATGAAGAAGAACGTGGGCGGGATAATCAGCAGCGCAATGCCCAGCAGTGCCCACAGCAAGCCAAACACAGGCTGTCCGGTGCCAAACAGCCCCACCAGGAAAAAGCTCATTACCCCCAGGATCATCGGGTGCAGAATACGCGAAATGTGCTGGGCGATTTCCAGGCCGCGTCCGGGTGCTGCGCCACGTTGCAGCGCAACGGTTGTACTATCCAGTGGTTCGGACATGCGCTCGTTCCTCGTCGGGTAGTTGTCTAGCTGTATTATACCAGGCCATGCTGTTGATTAAACAGGTTCATACTACCAGAACAGCGAACGGCGTGCCGCCAGTTTTTCATTCAGTACACGCTGGATGGTGTGGCGCACCTGTTCATTGAGCATAAAAACAATCAATGGATCATCGGCGGCCTGTGGGCCATACTGCTGTGTATCGATGGGGGGGCAGAAGGTAATGCTCCATTTGACGGGCAACGGCATAGCGCCAAGTAGCCCCAGCCACGGAAAGAAGGGCGTTACCGGAAAGTATGGCATTCCCAACAGGCGCGCCAGCGGATCGATGCTGCCCATCAGCGGGTAAATCTCTTCGGCTCCAAACACCGCCACCGGAATGATCGGGGTGCCTGTGCGCAGCGCAATCTGGACATAGCCACCCCGCCCGAAGCGTGCAAGGCGGTAGCGATCTTTGAAGGGCTTACCGATGCCTTTGACACCTTCGGGAAAGGTGCAGAGCAGTTCTTCGGCTTCGAGCAGGTGGGTGGCATTGCGGTGCAACCCCGAAAGCTGCCCCAACGCAGTGAAGCCCGGAGCCAGTACAGGAATCTTGCTGAACCAGTCGAGGAACAGGTTCCGCACCAGGCGGGGCGAGTGGTGCAGATACAGCGACGCGGCAATCATTGCACCATCCCAGGGCAGTACGCCACTGTGATTGGAAACCAGCAGCGCCCGTCCCTGGGCGGGCACATAGTCCAGCCCTTCGGTAGTAACGCGCCACCAGCGATAGTACATAAACTCGAGCAGGGGCCGGAACAGTTCAATGATTTCGGGGTCGGTGCCGTAGGCATCGGTGATATAGTTGCCCTCCAGTCGCCGCAGCAGAAAGTCGAGCGGGCCACGCAGCAACTCGTGCAGCAGTGCGCCTGCTTCCTGCCACAGTTCAGGCTGTGCATAGTCTTTTAGCGGAATGACCGCACGCGACAGGAGTGGCAGCGCTTCGAGCGGGCGCGGCGGGGGCAGGCGTTCGTCGAGGGTGGCAAGCGCAGCGCGTAATAGTTCAACAAGCTGTTCGCCGGGTGGCAGGTCGGCGGGGGGCCAGCAGTAACGGTCGGCGCTGTGTCGTACACAGGCACAATCGCGAGCGGCTCGGTGATAGGCGCGGCGGTGCTAGATGATGGCCCACGCACTGCCAGATACCACTCGTCGGGCTGCTGCCCTGCCGCCGCTGCCCCATCGCTCACCCCATTGGTGAAGATGTACGGAATAGCCTCCGGTGCTTCCGCAACCGGTTCAGCCTCTTCTTGCTCGCCGTTGTCGGGCGCAGATGCAGCAGGCGGTGCAGCGGTGGAGCGATAGTTGCGATGCACATAACAATAGCTGCTACCGGGCAGCGACCGATTGCGGCAGGGCGCACCGTTGCGGCTATACGCGGCACACAGTTCCTGCGGCCAGTTGGGTTGTTGTTCGCGCCGTGGCGTGTCTTCGTTCAAACTCACAACTCCTGCATGTGTAGCCGGGTTTGTCCAGGGGTTGCCCGCCGCCCGCCCGATAACGAGCGCAGTATGGCTTCGGCGGTGTGGCGAGCCTGCCAGCCGAGCACCGCTTGCGCCCGCTGTGTATCGACCACACAGGGATGACGTAAAAAGTCGCGGTCGTAGGGCCAGCGTTTCAGCGGATTGGGACGACCCATCCAGCGTGCCAGTTCGATCATTGGCTCTGCTATCAGGGTTGGTTGGCGTCCGGTCAGGCGAATAGCCTTGACCAGGGGCAGCGAGTTGGCAGCAATATGAAAGACGCCAGCAGTGGGGGCCAGAATTGCCCGCATCCATGCATCGGCGGCATCGTCGGGGTGGACGATCTGCACCAGCGGGTTGAAACCAAAGATCATTGGCGGGGCCGACTGTTGCAGGTAATCGCTCAGGGGCGAGCGGGCGGTGTCGCCCACAATGCCCGCACAGCGCAGCACGGTTACTTCCATCGTCGGGTGCGAGGCGGCAAATTGCGCCGCGAAGGTATCAATTTCGCTATAGTCGCGCAGCAGCGACGAACGGCGCAGACGCGGCAGCGGTTGCTGGTTTTCGAGAATAAACGACGGATTGCTGGCATACGCGCCATACACCAGCGAGCTACTGCGCAATACCACCCGTTGCACGCCCGCCGCCGCACAGATACCGAGGATCTGCATGGTGCCAAGCACGTTGTGCTGCAATTCGGCCTCGCGGCTTGCGGCGGGTACATCCTCGCCCATCATATCCAGATGCACAAACACCTGCACCTGTTCATCGTGCAGCCAGCCCGCCATACTACGGGCCTCCCGGTCGTTAATCAGCAGATCGCCATGGGTGTGCATAATGGTAGGGTCGCAGGCGGCCCGCCCCAGCACCCGCACGGTAGCGCTTGTCTGCAAGCCACGTGCCACCCGGCTGCCAAGCTGATTATTGATACCATTGATGAAAACGGTTGTCACCCTGCCCGATCCTCTGTTCGCGGGTCAAGCGGCACCGTGTTGGCCCGCAGCCAGTCTTCCAGCCGTTCCCGATCCATATCAGAATGGATCAGCGCCCGGATCAGCCAGACCAGTTCGGCACTGCCAATCTCGCGGCGCAGCATCATAGCGTTCTTTTCCAGAAACCGCAACATCACCATCAGCGCGGTGCCATCGTTGCCACTCACAAAGGGATGGCTCTTGACAATCATATAGACCATAATAGCGGCCTTGCTACAGACATCCGGGTATAGTTCTGAATGAAACATCTGCTGGCGCGGCGCGTTGATGACCGTCGTGAGTTTATCCTGGCTGGCAATCCCCATCAGGCCGCCGTACTCTGCAACAATAAACGAATGCAGATCGAGCAATTCGTCGCGTGAAATATACTCCATAGATGAAAATACTACGCTATCCTGTCTGCCAATCGTGGATGCGGCTCCACTACAGGCCCACAATCTCACGGAAGGCCCGGTCGTACTTATCGCTGACACCCTTCGCCCATGCCCGCAACTGGGGGCTCATGGGGCGGCGCAGCAACACTTCGCTTTCGGTAAAGATAATCTCGACCGTTTCTTCATCGGCGAGACCCACCACACGCAGCCAGCCCTGTACGACAGGTGGCAAGTTTTCACGTTCAATATTAAACGACTTTGGCATATGCGTTATGTCTCCCTCGCACGCAGGTGCGGGAAGAAGATCACCTCACGAATGGTCGGTTGGTCGGTCAATATCATCACCATCCGGTCGATGCCCACCCCCAGGCCACCTGTCGGCGGCATCCCATACATCAGTGCATGTAAATAATCCAGATCCATCTGGTGCGCTTCGTCGTCGCCAGCGCTATAGGCGCGGCCCTGTTCGAGAAAGCGCTGTTCTTGGTCGAGGGGATCATTCAGCTCGGTAAAGGCATTGGCGATTTCCATACCCGCAATAAAACCCTCGAAGCGCTCGGTCAGGCGCGGATTGGCGGGGCTACGCTTGGCAAGCGGCGAGAGTTCAACCGGATATTCCAGTACAAACGTCGGCTGTACCAGCAGCGGCTCCACAAAGGTACTGAACAGTTCATCAACCTGCTTGGCCCACGATGCTTTGCGCTCGACCTTGCCGCCCTGGTGCAGGTCCGCCGCCTGAATCGCGGCCCACAAGCTTTCCTGGGTCGGGTGCTCCATCACATCGATGCCGGTCTGCTCGGCAATGCTCTCGATCAGGCCGACCCGCTGCCACGCGGGGGCAAAGTCAATCTGCTGCCCTTGATAGGTAAGCTGTAGCCCACCGGTCACCTGCTGCACAATGCTGCGGAACATCTCCTCAACCAGCCGCATAATATCTTCATAATCGGCATACGCAAGGTAACATTCCATTACGGTGAACTCGGTGTTGTGGCTGCGATCAACGCCCTCGTTGCGGAAGTTTTTGCCAATCTCATACACCCCCTCGAAGCCGCCCACAATCAGGCGCTTGAGATAGAGTTCGCTGGCAATCCGCATATAAAGATCCTGGTCAAGCTGATTATGATGGGTGACAAACGGACGCGCCGCCGCCCCGCCATAGATCGGCTGCAAGATCGGTGTTTCGACTTCAACGAAGCCGCGCCCGTCGAGGTAGCCCCGCATTGATCGGATTGCCTCGGCCCGTGCGCGAAAGATGGCGCGGCGGTCTTCGTTTACAATCAGGTCGAGGTAACGCTGCCGCAGACGCTCTTCTACGTCCTTCAGCCCCTCCCACTTTTCGGGGGGCGGGTTGAGTGCTTTGGCCAGCATTCGCAGGCGCTGCACCAGGATCGACTCTTCGCCGCGCTTGGTGCGCCGCAGCACGCCCTGCACCTCAACAATATCGAACGTATCAACCGTATCGCGGAAGGTTGCAAACACGTCTTCGCCCGATTCGCCCAGGCTAAACCAGAGCTGGATCTGCCCGCTGCCATCGCTGATATGGGCAAAGGCGAGCTTGCCCATTACGCGCCGTGCGCCGATAATACGGCCTGCCAGGGTGAGCGGGGTAGCACTGGCTTCCAGTTCATCAAAGGCCGCCAGCACTTCACCAATGCGATGGGTGCGCTGGCTGCGCGTCGGGAATGGTTCGGTACCAGCTTCGCGCAGGCGCTCCAGTTTGGCAAGGCGCTGCGTTTGTAGCTCGTTCAGTTCCATAGCAGATGTTCCCGCAATCTAATTACAATCGTGTCGATCCTCTGGTTATACACCATTGCAGTATACCATACTCTTTACGGGTTCTCAGGCACGTGTCGCTTGTGTCTATCCAGCATCCTACTGCGTGATGCAGCCATCGGCCTGGCGTTGCATTACGGTAGCAATTTCTTCGGCGGGCATCTGTCCTTCAGTCAGCAGTGGAAGCTGTGTATCGATGGCGGCAAGGGCGCAGCGGGTGCCGCGAGTGGGGGGCACACTGATGGCGGCTTCGGCCTGTGTTGCCAGCGCCATAAGCAGGGGGTCATCGGTCAGTAGCTGGTCGGTGAGGCTGGCCCGCAGCGCCGGAGCGCGTTGCAGGTCGCGGGCCAGTTGTGCCTGTATCGGCGGCATGCTCAGGTAGGCGGCGAAGCCCTGCACGGCTGCCAGCAGTTCGCCTTCGAGGGTGGCGGGCAGCAGCAGGTAGGTGACATCTACCAGCGTGGCGGCAGGCTGTCCGGTTGCCGAAACACGCGGCAGCGGTGCCACACCCAGGTCGGGCGCGACGGGGGCCTGCTGATAGACGGAGAGCGCCCATGTGCCATCCAGGGCCATTGCCACGTTGCCCGCCGCAAATGGTTCGAGCGGCGAGGTGGTGGTTGTTTCGGCAGGCGGCGCAGCGCGTTGCAGTTCGCGCAGCAGGTTGAGCGTGCTGATCATCTGCGGTGTGTTAAGGGTTGGCTGGTTCCCGTCGGGGGTGGTGAGTGCGCCGCCGAAGCCGGCCAGCCAGGGCACGGCCCAGCGTGCGGCAGTCCAGTTGGCAGCTATACCAAAGCGGTTGCCCTGCTGCGTGCCGCGTGAAGCAATTATCAGATCATCGCTGTTGGTGGGGGGTTGGCCGATAAGCTGCCGATTGTAGAGCAGCAGCAAGAAGTTATCGAGCAGCAGCGGCACGCCCCACAGATGTCCATCGGCGGTGGCACCCGTCAGGGCCGCCGACACCACCTGCGCCGGGTCGAGCGTGGCGGTAGGCTGAAGCTGTCCATCAATCAACAGTTCGGCCAGTACATCCTGGTCGGCCCAGATCATATCGGGCAATCCTACACCGATCAGTTGCGCGGCCAGCAGATCGGCCCGCAGTGCGGCGGCACGCTTTGGCACCACGGCAATTGCCAGATTGCTGGCTGCGCCATACTCGGCAGCAAGCTGCTGCACCCGTTCGAATGCTGCGCCCTCTTCCGCCACCCACAGCGTGAGCGGTAACGGTTCAGGGGTTGGAGTGGGCGGCAGCGTCAGCGGGTTGGCAGATACGGCGGTAGGCTGGTTCGCGGTGGTAGGCGGTGATTCCAGCGTTGGCACCGGCAGCGCCGTACTGGTTGCGGGTACGTCGGTGGGTGGCGGGGTGGCGGACGGTGGGGGGGGCCAGCATACCACACGCTGCCAGCAACAGCACGACCACGACCGAGCACACACGCCGCATTATTGTGTGCATTGTCATACGAAACACAGCACCTCTCGGCATCAGGCGATAGGCACGGGGCACCGCAGCGCAAAGCGCAAAACTGCTAGACAGCCCCGCCGGGTTGCGTAGCCGGGGCCTTCAGTCTCGCTTTATTCTCCACCTTCGAAGGTGAACCCTTCCAGATGGGCCGCATCGCTCAGGCGCATCAATCGCCAACCGGGAGCCTTGTAGCGTAGTTCGGTGATCGAGCCGTTTTCGATCCACATCCGCCCGAAGTAGGCCAGGTCTAGTCCGATGACATGGCACAGCAGCGCCCGAATGGTGCCGCCATGCGAGACGGCGACGATAGTTTCGCCCGGTTTGTGGTGTGCCTCAACCTCCTTGAGCCACAGCAGCGCTCGCTCCTGCAACTGGGCATACGACTCGCCACCCAGCCGCACCACGCGGGCCGGGTCGCGCTCGTATTCTTGCATATGGTCGGGAAAGCGGCGGTACAGTTCTTCGGGGGTGAGACCTTCCCACTGGCCCACGTCAATCTCGCGCAGTTCGGGCGTGCCTGGCGCGGCAGGTTGATCTCCTCCCCAATAATGACGGCAGTCTCCCATGCACGCGGCAGATCGCTGCCATACAAGGCTATCGCCTCATATCGTCGCAGGCGCTTCGCCACACGGCGGGCCTGTTCGCGCCCACGCTGGTTGAGCGGTACCTGGGCATGGCCCTGGTACTGTAGCGTTACGTTCCAATCAGTCTCGCCGTGTCGGATCATCAACAAACGCACGTAATGCTCCTTCTCTTCGCGTTGGTTGTTCTCGGCATGGTGCAGCAATCGAGCAAGCGCCAGGGGCGGGTCTGATGGCTGCATAACCCCTACTGATGATAGCTAGAAAAAACCTCGGTTGCTCCCGCTCTATCAAACGTCATCACATTGAAGGGCTGTGGTGTACTACTTGCAACTTCCATGCCGGGTGAACCAACAGGCATACCCGGTACCGCAATACCAACCACATCGGGGCGCTCGGTCAGCAGTCGTTCGATGTCCTCCACGGGCACATGGCCTTCGATAATATAGCCATCAATCAGGGCAGTGTGGCAGGATTGCACCGTCGGCGGGATGTTGTACTGTGTCTTGACTGGCGCGAGATCCGGTACTTCTTCGACGGTGACGGTATAACCATGTTCTTCAACATAACCAATCCAATTGGTGCAGCAACCACAGCTAGGCGATTTATAGACGGTCATTGTTCGTACAAGCTGCTCGTTGATTGCTGGTACGGTAGCCGGAGCCGCGCACGCTGCCAGTAGCACACCCATGAGCAGCAAGCTGATTGTAGAGCGGATAATCATTCAGCGATACCTTTCTGGTTTGACAAACACAGAACGCGCTGATGCACCTTGCTCGGCGCGTTCTGCCTTATATCGGTCTTGTAGCAGATTCTGGCTGCATCTCTTCAGGATACCGATGTTACTGACTCCCTGGCGGCACCGGAATTTGCGGGATAGGCTGGATCGTTGGCATGCCCGGCTGCGCGGGTGGCGCGGCCTC
>JAAUSQ010000199.1 GCA_012033195.1 Chloroflexaceae bacterium | reverse complement strand
CTCGAAACCCCAACAGGATGCCGCCATACACCACCCCCGCTGCCGAGTGCTCGCCAGCGCCGAGCGCCGAGCAGCAGCGCACAAGGCACCAGCATCAACTGGGGTTTGATACACCCCAGTGCCAGCCAGAAGCCCGCAGCGGCATCATCGTTGCGCTGAAAGGCCAGCACAAACTGCAACAGGCAAATGGTCATCCAGAGCGAAAAGCTCCCCAGCACCAGATTGATCAGCAGGGCCGGCATCACCAGCACGGTTGACAACACCAACCAGCGCTCGATGCGTTGCCAGCCGTGGGTAGAGCGCCATAGCAGCACCAGCAAGTACACTAGCATCACCCCCTGCCACCCTGCCCACAGCAGGTATGCACCCGCTAACGGCAACAGACCAAGCGGCACAAACAGCAGTGCAGTCTGGGGTGGGTAGAGAAACGGCAACACCCCATCCGCAAAGCTGCGCCCTTCGAGGATAGCGGTCTGATATTGGGCCTGTGCCGCGAGGCTGTACAGGGCCGCGCCATGCCCATCGCGCACCATAACCCACGCTGCGTAAAACGAGGTGAAGTCGGCCTGCCACGTCTGCCCGCTTGCCACAAACAGCCCATACTGCACTAGGTAGGCAAAGGCTATGATGCAATTGACCGCAACCAACCCATAGAGCCAGCGCTTGCTTCGTGCAGGCGTAAAATAACCCTTCATCGCACCTCCCGCCGCAGGGATTCAACCCGCAGACATTGTATAATGGAGTCAAAAGTTTTGATAGTCTATCCATTGTAGTGACGAAAGGTCTGGCGCTTTCATGGAAGAGATCGCTCGGTTCCTGGCAGAACACCCGCCCTTTAGCCTGCTTGCAAAAGAGCAAGTACAATCCATAGCCAGTAAAATACAGATTGAATATTTTCCCGCCGAGCACAATGTGCTCATTGCTGGTGGGGCACCTGCCGAGTACCTGTATGTGATCTGTCGGGGCAGCGTTGACCTGATGCAGCAACAAGCGCAACCCTACCGCGTGCTTGATACGCTGGGCGAGGGCGATGTGTTTGGCGAGGTCTCGCTGATGCACGCGCAACCGCACTTTGTTACAGTACGCACCCGCGAAGAAACCCTCGTCTATATGCTCTCGAAGGAACTCTTCCACACGTTGCGCAAAGACAGCCCTGCATTTCGCTACTACTTCACCGCCTCCAAAGTTGAACGGCTGCATATGGCGCTCAACCAGCACCGGGCCGATGCCGACCCGGAATTGTTCCAGATGCGGATGGCCGACCTAATGCGGCGCGGCCTTGTCACGGTGCCCCCCACAGCCACGATCCGCGAGACCGCCAGCATTATGCGTGAGCACAATATCTCAAGTGTCATCATTGACAGCACTCCGCCCGGTATTCTTTCCGACCGCGACCTGCGGAACCGGGTGGTTGCACAGGGGCTGGCCTACGATACGCCTGTCACCGAGGTGATGAGTTCGCCTGTGCTGACCCTGCCCGAAGAGAGCCTGGTTTTTGAGGGGCTGACCTTTATGCTCGAACGGCGCATTCATCATATGCCCATCACCCGCAACGACAAGATTATCGGCATGGTAACAGATGGTGATATTATTCGCCAGCAGAGCAACAGCCCGCTGCTCCTCTCGCGCCAACTTGACCGCGCCCACACCATCAAAGACATGCGCGGCTATACCAATCAAGTTGAGGCCACTGCTATTCATCTGCTCAAGGCGGGCACCCATGTGCGCGACATCGGGCGGGTGGTGGCAATCGCTCACGATGCCCTGCTCAAGCGCCTTTTGCACGATGCCGAGGCGCAATTTGGCCCGCCACCCTGTGCGTATGCATGGCTGGTGACCGGCAGCGAGGGCCGCTATGAGCAGACCCTCCGTACCGATCAGGACAATGCACTGGTATATGCCGACGATGCCCCGCCCGAAGCTGAAGCCTATTTTGCACAACTGGCCCGCCATATCGTCGATCAGCTTGTTGCGTGTGGCTTCCCGCTCTGCCCTGGCGATGTGATGGCCACCAACCCGCACTGGCGGCAACCGCTGCATGTCTGGAAGCAGTACTTCACCACCTGGATTACGAAGCCGGAAGAAGAGGCGCTGATGCACGCGGCTACCTTCTTTGACTATCGGCGGGTGGGCGGCACGCTGGAGATTGAAGCGGCACTGCGCCCCATCATCGAGGGAGCACGTCATCAGCAAATCTTCCTGGCACGCCTGGCCCGCAATGCATTGCGCCAGCGTCCCCCGCTGGGCTTCTTCCGTAATTTTTTGGTGGAGAACAACGGCTCCAACCGGGGCATGGTCGATCTGAAAGAGCGCGGCACCGCGCTTGTCGTGGAAATCGCCCGTATCTACGCGCTCGCGGCAGGTGTGCCCGCGACCAACACGCTGGCCCGCCTGGAGATGGCAGCCGTCAATGGCAGCATCAGCAAAGTAGGGCCGAAGAACTCGCCGCCGCCTACGAACTGATCAGCCTGCTGCGCCTGCGCCACCAGAGCGATCAGGTCAGCGATGGCGAACCGATTACCAACCGTGTAGCGATTGCCCAACTTCCCAAGCTTGAACAGCGCGATCTGAAAGAGGCCTTTACCACTATCACAAAAGCACAGCAGAGCCTTGATCAAAAGTTCCAGGTGATGCTACTGGGGTAACTGCGCACCAATGACCTACGACGACACCATTGCAGCCATCGCCACCCCGCCCGGAGAAGGTGGTATCGGCATTGTGCGCCTGAGCGGGCGCGATGCCGTACCCATCGCTCAGACTATCTTCGCCCCTATCGAACGGGGCCACTTCGTTCGCACCGGGTACGCTACGGGCGCATTGTGGAGCCTGCTACCAATACCACCGTCGATGAGGCACTGCTTACGCTGATGCAGGCACCGCATAGCTTCACCCGCGAAGATGTTGTTGAGCTTTCGTGCCACGGTGGGCCGCTGCCCGTGCAGCGCACCCTCGAACTGATGCTGGCGGGCGGGGCACGGCTGGCGCGTCCGGGCGAGTTTACGCTGCGGGCTTTCCTCAACGGACGCATCGATCTTTCGCAGGCCGAGGCGACCCTCGATGTCATCCGCGCTCAGACCAGCACGGGCCTTGCGCTGGCACAGGCGCAACTTGGCGGCTGGCTGGCCCACGAGATCCGCCGCATTCGGGGCGACCTGCTCAACAGCCTCGCCTACCTCACCGCTACGCTCGATTTTCCCGAAGACGAAGTCGAAGCCGACGACATTACCCTCGACCTGCGCCGCAGCCTCGCCGCCGTTGAGCACCTCCTGGCAACAGCGGAACAGGGCCTGGTTTATCGGCAGGGGGCACGGGTGGTACTGGTGGGGCGGCCCAATGCAGGCAAGTCGAGCCTGCTGAATGTGCTGCTACGGGCCGACCGTGCCATTGTGACCCCGGTAGCGGGCACCACCCGCGACACGCTCGAAGAGACCGCAAACCTGGCCGGTATTCCGGTAGTGCTAATCGATACAGCGGGCATCACCGAGAGCGCCGACCCGGTCGAGCGTCTGGGGGTGGAGCGGAGCCGCCGCGCTCTTGCCGCCGCCGACCTTGCGCTACTGGTGCTTGATAGCGCGGTGCCTATCGGCGCAGCGGATACCCTGATTGCACAACTGACCTTTGAAAAGCCAACGCTGCTGGTATGGAGCAAAGCCGACACACCCACCGCCGCGCTGCCCACGCTGCCCTTCACCCATCCGGCGCTCCTTGGCAGCGTTGAAACATCAACGCTGACCGGAGCGGGCATTGATGAGCTAACGCAGACCATCGCAGGGGCCTTGCTCGGTGGTAGCCCTGCCAGCACCGCCGGAGCGCATCAACTTGTTACCAATCCGCGCCACCGTGACGCACTCGACCGGGCCGCCGCACGGCTTCAGGCGGCGATTGCAGCGTGGAGCAGCCTCCCACCTGATCTGATAGCGGGCGACCTGACAACGGCCCTGAATGCACTGGGCGAAATTACGGGCGAGGTGGTAGGTGACGATCTGCTTGATACAATCTTCAGTCGCTTCTGTATTGGGAAATAAACCACGACCGCATGGCCGCGCCAATCTCGGCGGGCTTCTCGATGGGCAGCAAATGTCCGGCCTGCTCCAGAATAAGCAGTTCTGAATCGGCAAGGTGTTCGTGCAGATAGTGCGCATAGTCTGGCGGTATGATCTGGTCCTGGGCACCTGCAATAATCAGGGCCGGGCAGGTGATCTCGTGCAGACGCGCACGAATATCAAACGCCTGACATACCGCAATATCGTTGCGCAGCGTTTGCAGGCTGATAGATTGAAACGCTTCCACGCCGGTCTTCCCTATGCCAACGGTAGCATGGGTGCTGTACAACATATGGGAAAGCAGATCGATGCCATTGTCGGGAATATCCTTCAGCGCCTCAAGGAAATTGTTGACGACATCGAGCGTGGCCCCAGCAGACAGCAGGATCAGGCCGCGCACCCGCTGCGGCGCATCAAGCGCCATTTGCAGGGCAATCGCCCCACCCAGCGAATACCCCACTACCACCGCCGCATCCAATCCCATAGCATCTAGAAGCGACAATAGTGCCGTGCTATACTCATCAACACGGTCGTAACTGGGCGGGTCGGACAGACCATGACCGGGCAGATCCAGTGCTATACTGCGGGTGATATCGCCGAATACATGCAGCGGCCCATCCCAGTGCTGATGCGTATTGGCCGCGCCGTGCAAACAAACAAGTGGCGGCGAACCTGCGCCATATTGCACAACAAACAGCTTGCCCTGTGGTGTATCGAAGAATGACGTACTCGTGGGCTGTATGGTCATGTATTATGCATTTCTATATCGAGCGACGAACCACGACCGAATTGCCGCACCAACCTCGGCGGGCTTTTCGATGGGGAGCATATGTCCAGCATGCCGCAACATCACCAATTCTGAATTGGCAAGATGTTCGTGTAGATAGTGGCTGAAGCGTGGCGGGGCCATCTGGTCATCTTCGCCCCCAATCACCAGAACGGGGCAGGTAACTTCAGACAGCCGCTCGCGAATATCGAAGGCGTGGCAGGCGTGCAAATCGTTGATGTAGGTCTGCGGGTTGAGGGAGCGGAACCCGGCGAGTCCTGCTTTCCGCATAGCAAGCGTGGCATAAGCGCTGTAGGCGGCATCAACAATCAGGTCAATGCCATCGTCGGGAGTATCTTCCAGTGCCTCGATGAAGCGGGGCGCAACACCGAGCTTGGCACCGGTAGCAACCAGCACCAACCCCCGTACCCGGCGGGGTGTTTCGAGCGCCGTTTGCAGGGCAATCGCGCCACCCATCGAATGGCCGGCAAGGATGACCTTATCCAGTGCGAGGGCATCCATCACCTGCTGAATAACATTGCTATAATCAACAATGCGCTGGCAACCGGGCGGGTCGGAGCGTCCGTGACCGGGCAGGTCGGGCAGCAGGGTGTGGGTCGTGTCGCCAAGGGTCCGCAAGATTGCACCCCAGTGCTGATGGAGACCGCCTGCGCCGTGGATGCACACAATGGGCGGGGAGCCTGCGCCACGCTGCGCGACAAAGATTTTTCCCCGTGGTAGCTCAACAAATGGCACGCGAGCATCCTAGACAATAATTTCATCAATCTGCATCGCCAGGTCGAAGTCTTTCTGAGTCAGGCCGCCCGCATCGTGGGTCGAGAGTGCGACGGTCAAGCGATTGTAGCGAATATCCATATCGGGGTGATGGCCGGCGGCTTCCGCCAGGAACCCGATATGGGTTACAAACGAGATGACGGTTGGGAAGGTGTGGAGCATATAGACCTTCTTGATTGTATCACCTTCCAGCGTCCACCCGGACAGGTTTTCCAACAATTCCTGAATTACGGCGTCACTCAGCTTTGCCATACCTGTTCCTTTCTTTTCAGTACCATCATTGCCCAGGATAGGCGTTCCATGGGCTTACACTGCCATACCATAATACACTATTTTGCAACAGTAGTCAGGAAATACGCTAGAATAACGAGACAACACGTAACTCTTTGCTGTAGTAAGGAGCAAGGAAGATGGTAGCTTTTCTGCGGCTGTATCTGGCGGGGTGTGCATTCTGGCTGACGCTCTTCGATCTGCTGGCCCATCTGCTCAACTGGCGCGGGTTACGCTGGAGTGGGCCAGGACTGTATGGGCTGACGCTGCTGCTGTGGCTGCGTTCGCAGCGTGATCTGTGGCGCGAGGGGGCGTTGCGTGGTATAGGAGTGTTGCTGCTCACCTTGATCCCTTCGGTGGTGGCGCAGCTTATCTTGGCGAGTGTGCGCAACTGGCACTACAATCCACGGCAGCGCCTGCACCCCGCCACCTATGGCGACCGCACGATTACGCGCCTTGATATTCCGGCGCGCCACGGACCCGTGCCTGCACTGTATGTGGTGCCTGCTGGTGGCGCAGTTGCGGCTGTCAGTCTGGCGCACGGGTCGGGCAGTGATAAAGTGTTTTATACCTGGGAGATTGTCGATGCACTGATTGCCGAGGGCATCGCAGTGCTGCTTATCGATATGGATGGGCACGGCGAGAGCGAGCGCCCGCAGCGCTTCCCCCACATTATCTACACGGTTGCCGATGCGGTGGGCTGGCTGCGCGAACGGCATAGCCGCGTGGGTGCCATCGGGGTGAGCCTGGGCGGATGTGTTTCAGCGCGTGCCACTGCCGAAGGTATGTCAGTTGATGCGCTGGTCATCATCGGGTCACCGCCGCAGTTGCATCTGGAGCCGTGGCATGTACGCCGCGAAGCCATCGGTCTGGCACGCTACAGCGCACTCCGGCAATTGCAGCATGGCAGTCCGTATCATCTGGTACGGGCGTGGACAACTACCCCACCGATACGAGCGGCGATCAGTACCTGGGATTTGATCGAGGCGCTTGATCTGCCGGGGAGCCTGTGCCACATTGGGGAGCGCGACGATGTGCAGGTACCGCTGTTGCTGGTGTATGGCGACAGTGATGCTTTGATACCGCCCGCGAGCCGTGCGCAAATACAGGCGGCGCTGCCGTCGTGGGGCCAATTTCATTTGCTCAAGCGTACCACCCATCTTTCGCTCTCGATTGACCCACGGATGAACCGACTGGTAAGCGCGTGGTTGGCAAGGCATCTGGTGCCGCAACACGTGGAATAGCCTTGCTTTCGTAAGCCTTTTTCGTTATAATGCGTGTGGGCCGGTAGCTCAGTGGCAGAGCACCTGACTTTTAATCAGAGGGTCGTGGGTTCGATCCCCACCCGGCTCACATTGCTTCCCCATCAGATATTCTGTAATTTTGTAATTTGGGGTGGTATTTTTGAATGGGCTTTGTGATGCGCTAAACGACCGCTCACATTGTACGATTTTTTCAAAAATACCACCCCAATGCTGTTTTCACACCTGATCAGGACGGGCAATTGAGGCGTTTGGGGTGTTCTTCTTGATTGGTACCTGCTGAGGATCATCGTGCGTCATAGATTTTGATCACGACCCGCTGATTAAAAGTCGTCGCACCATTCACATCCGCACCTGCCACTATTGCGCATGTGCCACTGCAACAGCGAGTTGCCGTCGTGCGACCGTCAGGGCATTGAGCAATCGCACCTCATAGTTGCAAAGATTGTTTTGCTCATTTTCAAAAAGTGCAAGAAATTGGCCTGAATTCTTTAAATTTTTGGGGGCGTTTGGGTACTAACTCTATGAAGGGTACATTCTGTTCGCTGACTGATGCCGGCTGTACTAATGGAAGACAGCACAAAGTACCAGTACGACTTTTGCGCAACCGAGCGTGTGTAATAGCAACCGCATACCATACAGCGCCATGTTGCTGGGGTATCGCACTTACAACACCTTATCTGAAGAGCTATGGAGTATCAAGTATGGCAAAAAACAAGGTCGCAAAACCTATTGCTCCAATGGGTACTCGTTGTCATTGGGAGCGTGTCGCTGTTTTGTTTGCTTTGTGCAGCGCTTAGTCTGGTGGTTGGGCAACCTGAACCACCAGTTGCTGAGGAACAGCCGCCCCAACCGACAGCAACCGAAGCGGTACGTCGCACCGTCACCGAAACGATTGCCCCTTCTGCTACTTCAGCGGAACCCCCCCTTGAACCAACAGCGCAAACCACTCAACGACAGGCGGCGCAGGTGGTCGAGGTCATCGATGGGGACACACTGAAGGTGCTGCTCGATGGGCAGGAGGCGACTATCCGACTGATCGGAATAGATACCCCAGAGAGCGTGCATCCACAGCAGCCAGTCGAGTGTTTTGGACGCGAGGCATCCGCACGCGCTAGGGAACTTGCTGCCGATCAGCCGGTTCAACTTGAAATCGATCCGACCCAGGACAGTGTGGATCGGTACGGTCGCCTGCTGCGCTATGTCTATTTGCCCAATGATACGCTGCTGAACTGGGAACTGGTCTATCAAGGCTACGGCTTCGAATACACCTACGAAGTACCGTATGTGTATCAAGCCGAGTTCCGGCAGGCGGAACAGGATGCGCGGCAACAGCAACGCGGCCTGTGGGCACCCGATGCCTGCAATGGTGAGCGCAAGCCTGCTGACGCGCCAGCACCGGAACCTCCGACTGCGCCGCCCGTGGTCGAGGAAGCGCCGCCTGCGCCATTAGCCGGGAACTGCTCACCAGCGTATGCAAACGTGTGCATTCCGCCATTGCCACCGGATTTGAATTGCCCAGAAATACGACAGCAGTACGGGTGCAACATTCAAGTGGTAAGCTGGCCTGATCCGCATGACATAGACCGTGATGAAGATGGGATCGCGTGTGAGTGTCAGTGAAACGCGCCTGCTTCAAGCAGTAGCAGTCGGGATAGGGATTGTGGCGGGCCGAACCGCTCATCGCACACGCGGCGGCATTTATGCAGCAGATTGGGCACGTGGTGTATGCCAAACAATGGGCCGATGACCTCACCCGTGTGCGGGCCGCGCTCGCTGGTGTACGCGGCGGTACCCCCTCACCCCTGACCCCCGCTCCCACTGAAGGGCGACGGGGGAGCGGAAGCGGGCGCGTGATGCGCGA
>JAAUSQ010000198.1 GCA_012033195.1 Chloroflexaceae bacterium | reverse complement strand
AACCGGAAGTGAGTCGCCTGTGCCTGGTCGCATGCTCCTGGTGCAGAATGGGACAATCTGGCTGTGGGATGGGCCGGAGCCACGCCCGCTGATTGGCGAAAATGCATGGCAGCCTGCGTGGTCGCCCGATGGGTCGCGCATTGCCTATATCGAACATGGTGAAAGCTATAGCGATATTATGGTTGCAACGGCAAGCGGCGAAACGCTGGAGCGTCTGACAATCAATAGCTCCGACTACCCCTCGCGCAGCCACGAACGCATTTATGATACGATGTGGGCCTTTTATCCGACATGGTCGCCCGATGGTGATACGCTTGTGATGATCGGGCAGGAAGGCCCGCCCTTCGGCTCGCCCGCCATCGAATACAATCTGTCCATTTATCAGGTGCCAGTCGAAGGGGGATCCCGCGCGCTGCTCGCAACCAACGCCGAGGCCCATGCTGGACAGCTTGCTTATGCGCCCGATGGATCGATGATTGTGTTTACGCAGGCCAATATCCGCCAGGATGGGCAGCACCAGCTGTATCGCTTGCTGGTGGACGAAGGCACCGTCGAGCCGTTTCCAGGCGCACCGCCGCGCAGCTACGATGCCACCTTCTCCGCCGATGGGCGCTGGCTGGCCTTTGCTGCCCGCGACGAGCGCGGCACTGATATCTGGGTATTACCTGCGCGTCCTGCGGCGGGCAACAACCCGCGCCCCCAGCGTCTCACCACGATGGGTACTGCGCGTGCGCCGATCTTCTCACCCGATGGCACAAAGCTGGCATTCCTGGCAATTCCGCCCGGTGAGGTCGGGTTTGAGTTATGGATGGTGGATCTGACACAAGAAAATCAGGGTGCAATCCAGGCCAGCGCTGCACGCCAACTGACGGCCCGCATGAGCCTGGATGCCGACTCCGGGCTATCGTGGGTGCGGTAACGGGTGCGGAACGAGCGCCAACAGATGCTCCCTCAGCATTTGGCAGAGGGGCGATAAAGTGAGGTCTATTCCTCGTTTGGGATCTGCTCATGCTCATCGAAGAAGTCGCTGCTAGCAACCTTGCCGATAATGCCGCCTATGGCCAGACATGCGATCACAAAAATGCCAATCAGCACAACCGTATCGAGCGAGGCCTCGTGTGTCCAGATGGTCACGCCGAGTACAAAGCCAAGCAATGCACCCGTTGCCATACCAGTAAAAATGTAATTGTCCTTGCTGTCTTTGTAGTCGTTGGTCTCAGGATTGTCCATAGCGCACCTCGTTGTTGCGTTATCATATCCATATCCGATAGTAATTAAGTCAAGTATACCATACCTTATCCAGATGTATATCTTTTAGCGCCCCGCGATCCACAAGAAAACGCCCGCCCCAAGCAGCAGCAGCGCCGTAATACCGCAGAATATCCCCATCAGAAAAACGCCCCCCGGCTGGTTGTCCATAAAGCGAGTGTACGCATCGGGTGCGCCAGCAAAGGCAGCGCGTACCGTGAGCAGGTTGTTCCCTTCCCAGGTCGCTTCGAGGGTCAGCGCCTGCTGCGGCAGGTAGCCAACAATACGCCGTTCGCCGGGTGGTGCGCCTGCATCCGGCTCAAGCGTCTGGGCATTAAAGAACATCACCGAGGGTGTAAACTGTGCCTGTACTGTCTCGCCATTGGGCAACACAAAGCGGTAGGGCGATGGGGGCGCTTGCACGCGCTGCCATCCCTGCGATGTGTTATTGTTGCCCACTGCGCCCTCTGGCGTGCCGCCTGCCTGTCGCTCTTCGATGTAAAAGAGCACCAATCCCTGTTCGGTAACTTCGGCAGTGGCAGGCAGTTGTACAGTGGTGAGCAGCCGTGTGCCAGGTGGCTGACTGACTAGCGCACTGGCCTCAACACGCGGTAGGTTGCGTACATCTTGCGAGCGGGCAAAACTGGCAGGCACGCCCAGCCCGATCAAGATACAGGCCATGAGCAGACCAAGCACGCCAACAATCAGTAGCAGGGGCGAAAACCGGTTACGCGGACGACGACGGAAAAAGAGCAAATCTAACATGCAATCACCTCGTGCTCAGTTACAACCCATGTAAGCGGCAGGTCGTGCGGCTCGGTGGGTACCATCTCAACTTCTTGCATGGCAAAAGCTAGCCCGATAGTCGGCGTGGGCGCAACCGCCAGCAGACGGTCGTAGTAGCCTTTGCCGTAGCCTAGGCGGTAGCCGCGTCGGTCGAAGCCCAGCAGCGGCACAATCGTCAGATCCCAATCACCAGGGGCAGCCGGCTGCATACTGCGTGGCTGGAGAATGCCAAACGTGCCCGGTTCCAGTTCGGCGGCGGCAATGCCCGATATCCAGCTATGGGCCAGGTCGGGGCGGCCCTGCTCAACAATGGGCACCACCAACCGTTTGCCCGCTATCAGCGCGTGGTGCGCGAGCGGCAGGGTATCTACCTCGGCCCGGATGGGCAGGTAACAATGGATGATATGCGCCCGCTGATAGACGGGCAATCTCTGCACCTGCTGACAGATAGCACTGCTCCACGCGCCCCACTGTTCGGACGGGAGGGTGGCGCGGCGCTGCAACAGGGTACGGCGCAATGCGTGCTTGGTTGGCATGAGTACAATAATAGTATTCTGCGAAGTGCGCCTGTAGAGAGACGCATATCGCTTCCAATTGCTTTGTATGGTACAGTACGATTATACCATTCCTGTCGGGCCATAGAAAGCGCAACACTTTTATGATGCAGAGCGTCATGTAAGCGCGGTTCGGTTGGCATAGTGCAGCAAGTGTATAGGAGGAGAAACAAGCGATGAGCGAAACAACTGGACAACCCGATCCACAGCAGACGCCACCGGAGGGACAGAAAACACCTGATATTGCCGAAGCACTGCGCGACCTCGGTGAGCAGATCGAGAAGACGATGCAGGCGGTAATGTCAAGTGCGCGCACCCGTGAGATCCAGAATGAGATCCTGTCGGGCATGCGCGAGATGGGGACTAATATTCGCAGTGCCGTAGACAAAGTGAAGGAAGACCCGCGCATGCAGGAATTTGCCGAACGTGGGCAACGCGCCGTTCACGATGTTCAGGAGAAGGCCCAGGAAACCCCGATGCTGCGCGATGCTCAGGAAACCCTGGCACGGATGATCGCGCAGGCCAGCGTGCAGCTTGGCGAGTTTGCCGAACGGATGCGGGCCAGTGCTCAGAACACGCCCCCGGCATCGCAGGATATCCCGATTGATGACGAATCGGATAAGCCCGGTTCTGACCCAACGACTGGCCCGACCACCCGCCTATAGTTCTGATGGATGGCTGCCCCTGCTTCGGTGTGGAGTGGGGGCAGTACGACGCATTGAAATCCGGAAAAAGTTATGTGTGGACGATTTACCTTACGAACACCCAGCGAAGTACTGGCAGCGCAGTTTGAACTGCCCAACATTCCCGCCCTCAACCCGCGCTACAACGTTGCACCAACGCAAGCCGTGGCAGTAGTACGGCAGCAACCCGTAGGCCGCCACCTCGACTGGCTCCAGTGGGGGTTGGTGCCGCACTGGGCGAAAGACCCTTCTATCGGTTCGCGGATGATCAATGCCCGTTCGGAGACAGTCGCAGAAAAGCCCGCCTTCCGTGCTGCGTTCAAGGCACGGCGTTGTCTGGTGCTGGCTGATGGCTTCTACGAGTGGCAGGCTATCCTTGGCACACGCACCAAACAGCCGTTTTATTTTCAGATGGAAGCTGGAAAGCCCTTCGCTTTTGCGGGGCTGTGGGAGCAGTGGAACGGCCCGGATGGGTTGCTCGAAACGTGCACCCTGCTCACGACCGAGGCCAATGCGCTTGTGCAGCCTGTCCACGACCGCATGCCGGTCATTCTGCCGCCCGATGTGTACAGTGTGTGGCTAGCCCCCGATATGCACGACCGGGGCGCGTTGGAGGCGCTGCTGGTGCCCTACGACCCCGCCGCGATGCAGGCGTACCCGGTGCGCCGTGCGGTGAACAACACCCGCAACGATAGCCCGGAATGCATCGAGCCGAGCGAGTAACAGCCCCGGCGCAGCTTTACCCCTAATCCTCGCGGCGTTCAATCCGTGCGCCGAGTGCCGCCAGTCGTTCGGCAATACGCTCGTAGCCTCGGTCAATCTGCTGAATGTTGTAGATGACACTGGTACCTTTTGCACACAGCGCCGCAATCACCAGCGCCATACCTGCGCGAATGTCGGGGCTTGGTAGTCCTTCTGGTTCGCCGTAGAGTTGCGCGGGGCCAACCACCACCGCCCGGTGCGGGTCGCACAGCACAATGCGTGCGCCCATCCCGATCAGCCGATCTACAAAATACAGGCGGCTCTCAAAGAGCTTCTCATGGATCAGCACAGTGCCGCGTGCCTGGGTTGCCACCACCAGCGCCGTGCTGATCAAGTCGGCGGGGAAGCCGGGCCACGGTGCCGAGTCGATTTTGGGGATGGCACCATGCACATCGTCGCGCACCGCAAGCTCTTGCTCACCCGGTATCACAATGTCGTTGCCGTCATCGTGCCAGACCACGCCCATCTTGCCATAGGCGATGCGGGCCATACGATGATCGCGGGGGCGGGCGTTGACAATCCGCACCTCGCTGCGGGTGACCACGGCCAACCCGATCAGCGAACCAACTTCCATAAAGTCGGGGCCAATAGCATACTCGGCACTGCCCAGGCTCGGCACGCCTTCAATTTCGAGCAGGTTAGTGCCAATCCCACTGATCCGCGCCCCCATTGCATTGAGGCAGTTGCACACATCCTGCACGTGTGGCTCGGAGGCAGCATTGCCGATGGTGGTATGTCCTTCGGCCAGCACTGCCGCCAGTACCGCCTGCTCAGTACCCGTTACGCTCATCTCATCCAGGAAGATATCGGCCCCCTGGAGCTGTTCGGCCCGCAGCACATAGCTGGTTGGGGTCACTTCAATACTGGTACCGAGTGCCTGCAACGCCAGGAAGTGTGTATCGAGCCGCCGCCGCCCGATAATATCACCGCCGGGGCGCGGCAGTTTGATGTACCCATACCGCGCTAGCATTGGCCCGGCCAGCAGCACCGAGGTGCGGATTTTGCGGCAGAGTGCGGTATTCGGTTCGCCGCCCTGCACGCCTGCCGCCGAAAATGCATACCGAGTGGGGGACAATCGCTCAATCGCCATGCCAAGCTCTTCGAGCAGTTGCAGCTTGATACGCACATCGCCAATATCGGGCAGGTTGTTCAGCACCAGCCGCCCATCGGTGAGCAGGGCCGCCGCTAGCAGGGGCAGGGCGGCGTTTTTGTTGCCCGCTGGGGTAATCGTTCCAGACAGGCGGTGTCCGCCCTCAATGACAAAGCGCTGCACGCGTGTGCTCCCTTCTTCGATGTGGTCGGGTGCATCCCGTTAGAAAAAGACTTTTGCCAGCCGCAACGCGCCCTGCTTCCAGGGCACCCGGTGCGAAACACCAGCAGCGTTTTTGATCTCGCCGATATGATCGACGTACCATTGATAGTTGCGGATCAGGGCTTGCTTGTTGGAATACTTCGGCTTGAAGCCCAGCACTTTTTCGGCCTTCTCAATCGACACAAACGAGTCTTTTGAGACTGTCTCATACACCCACTTGTAGAGCGGCGACAGGCCCAGCGCCTCCAACATGCGCAGTGCCCAGATCATTGGCGCGGCGGGGAAGGGTACCACCTGCTTACCAAAGCCAGCATAATCGAGCACGGCTTGAAAGTCTTCCTTCACCGTGCCAAATTCTTTGGCCCCAATATTAAAGGTATCGTTGACTCTGGTGCAGTCGCCCGTGGCACACAGATACACCGCCTGACAAACATCTTCCACATCAAGATACTGATAGCGATTGTTCCCGCTGCCGATAATCGGGAAGCCGCGCCCCTCCATCGCCCAATCGTAGAAGAGCGCAAACACGCCGAGCCGCTCCGGGCCGATGAACGATTTGGGCCGGATGATCGGAATGCACATACCCTTTGCACGATATTCCAGACAGACATTCTCGGCTTCGATCTTGGCGATGCCATACGGCCCCACGCCAGTGAGTTTGTCGTCTTCATACAGCGGGTGATGGTCGGGGATGCCATAGACCGCTGTGGACGAAATGTGGATCACCCGCTTGACACCCTTTTCATAGGCTACATCAACGATATTACGGGTGCCATCAATATCGGTGGTGAAGATATCGTGCCTGCTGTAAAGGGGCAGTGCCGCTGCCGTGTGGACCACAATATCAACGCGTGCCATCGCTCGCTCAACGGCGGCGCGGTCGCGGATGTCACCACGATGCACCGACACCTTGCCTGCTACATCGGCATAATCAAAGTCTGCAAAGTCCAGCGATGTAATCTGGTGTCCGCGCTCCAGCAGGTAGCGAATCAAGTTAATGCCGAGAAACCCGGCTCCACCTGTTATCAGGTAGCGTGCCATACCGCCGCACTCCTCATCTTGTGTAGAACTGGTGGGCACACGGGTCGTCACTGTGTGCCCATTATCTGTACTGCGCCGGGTCAGCGCTATTTGCTGACCACGGTATTTTTGCCGCGTGTAATAGTAGCAGAGATGGGATATTCTGCCAAGAGCCGCATCTGGAATGCGCCCTGGGTGCCAGCAGGCGACCAGACCGGGCTGGCATTGCGTCCGCCGCCCTCGGTGATGCGGGAGATGTTGGCACCATTGGCCTCCATCACATAAATATCAATATCACCGTCTCTATCCGATTGGAACGCAATGCGGCTGCCATCGGGCGACCATGCGGGGCGGGTGTCGTTGGCGCTGGGCGTGCTGGTCAGGTTGGTCAGGTCGTCGCCCTGCGGCGTGATGGTGTAGAGCTTCCAGTTGCCATCGCGCCCCGATGCAAACAGGATGCGGTTGCCATCGGGCGACCACGCCGGGTATGCTTCGTTGGCGGCAGTCTGCGGAATGGCCCGCACGTCTGAGCCGTCGTTATTGGCAATGTATAACTCGAAGTCGCTGCCGTTACGGTCGGACATAAACACAAGCTGGCTATCGTCGGGCGACCACGCCGGGTAGGTATCGGTTGCGGTTTCGTTGAAGGTAAGCTGTACCGGCTCGCGACCGTCTGCACTGATTACATAAATCTCCTGATCGCCATCGGCATCCGAAACAAACGCGATCCAGTTGCCATCGTGCGACCACGCGGGCAGTTCGTCGCGAGCAGCGGGTGTATTGGTCAGGCGCATGATGCCGCTGCCGTCGCGGTTCATCATATACAGATCAAAGACCCCTGCTTCGGGTGCGTCCCGGTCGGAAGCAAACACCAGGCGGCTGCCATCGGGCGACCACGCCGGATACAGATCGTTGGCGGAGTGGTTGGTCAGGTTGAGCTTGCCGCTTCCATCGGGGCGCACAGTGTAAATATCAAAGTCGCCCGTAATGCTCGAATGGAATGCAATGCGCTGCTCGCCCTGGTCAACAGCGGTCGGCGTTTCGGCGGGTTCGCCTGCCGCCACTTCATCGCCGCTCACAAAGGCCCCGTACACCTCGGCCCCGATCCGCCCCAGTTGCACATCGTCGGGCGGCACACCCAGCGGGTGAAACTCCAGGCGTGCCCGCTCAAACCACTGCACAGTATACTCGCTGCCGTCGGGGAGCGTTTCAAGCTGGGCATCGCTGAGTGGCAAGCCAAAGAGTGCCAGGCTTTCGGTGTTGCTGTAGCCGGGTTGCCCGTCGCTTTCGATGCCAAGGTTGCGCCAGCGCTGCAAAAATGGCTCACACAGGTTGTGCTGCGTTTCGGGAAAATACTGGCACGAGTTGCGAGGTTCGCTGGTGGCGAAGGCATACCAGTTGCGGCCTTGCTGGTCGAGGCGTTCGGCACCGAGCCGACCAAGTTCAATATCGTTGGGTGGTGTCGCGCCCTGGATCTGTTCCAGACGGACCCGCTCGAACCATTGCACCAGCCGGGTCTGGCCTTCGGTTGTGACTTCTTGCTGTTCGCTGATGGGATACCCAAAGACAACCAATCCGTTGTTTTGTTCCCAGAACTCGCGCAGGCGGCCACTGATACAATAGCCGGTCTGCTCAAAACACCGCGCATCATCCTGCGCGTATGCTGGCGAGGCCATCGACAGCCCGGCCACGAACAGGCCCAGACACACCCACAGCCTGCCATAGCGGACTATATGCATTACTCCTCCTTACTTCATATTTTAAGACCAATGCATTATACATGAAATTACATAAAAAAGGATGTTTTTCAGGTTACATCTGGTAAAGAAAAGGTTTATCCGTTTTCGGAAAAAAAGTAACGATATGATCTTCCCAGAAAACGAAATATTTTCTACTTTTGTTTATGACGAGTCGTACCATACAAGCAGAACAACCAGTGCCTTGTGTTGCCTCACAAGGCACGCTCGCAGAGAGGCGAAGCATGGCCCACTGTGGAGGGGCACAGCTTCGCCTTTACGCTTGTGTCAATTGGGTATTGCACCATGCTCTACCCAACAGGCTTTGAAGGAAAGGCACAGAGACAATGGACCTGTTTACAACCCTCTCATCCTCCACCGGCCACACCAGTCACGTGGTTGAGCTACCGCTGTGGTCAGTGGTTCCCTTTGCGGGGTTGCTGCTCACCATCGGTATCATGTCGGCAATTGCGGCCAATTTTACCCACAGCAAACTGAGCCATCTGTGGGAACATAACGAAAACAAATTGTTGGTAGCCTCACTCTGGGCGCTCCCGGTGGTGATCCTGCTGGTCAGTCTGGGGGCGTGGGAATCGTTGTGGGTCAGTCTGGAAGAGTATTTTTCATTTCTGACCCTGTTGTTTGCGCTATTTGTGATTACGGGCGGCATCCTGATTGAAGGCGACCTGCGTGCCAAGCCTGCGGTCAACACCGGCTTTCTGATGGTAGGGGCGGTGCTGGCAAATATTGTGGGCACCACAGGCTCCAGTATGTTGCTCATCCGCGCCCTGCTGCGGAGCAATTCGCACCGCAAGCACACCATTCATACGCCGGTCTTTTTTATTTTTGTCGTCAGCAATATCGGTGGTTGTCTGCTGCCCATCGGCGACCCGCCGCTGTTCCTGGGCTATCTGCACGGCGTGCCCTTCTTCTGGACGCTGGCCCTGTTTGCGCCTGGATGCTGACGCTCTCGCTGGTGCTGATGGTCTTTTACATCTGGGATACGCTGGCCTACTGGAAAGAAACCCCCGCGACG
>JAAUSQ010000197.1 GCA_012033195.1 Chloroflexaceae bacterium | reverse complement strand
GCTTCTAGGCGGCGTGAGTCGTGGTGGTGGTGCTGGTGCTGCTGGCAGCGGTGGCGGTGCGGCTGCCGTGGCTCGATGCGCGTGATCCCGTGGGCGATATTGGAACTGGCGGCGCGGCGGATGGGCTTCCTGTTTTACCATGGGCTGGCGGGTGCCTACACCGGCGGCGGCGACTATATGCCGCTGCGCCTGTACCTCCTGACCGGGCTGAGCCAATTGGTACCGCTGTTGAATGCCATACCTGCCGCGTTCAACGACCCGCTGCCCTTTGCCACCAAGCTCCTGATCAAGCTCCCTGGCCTGACCGCCGACATAATTGCGATTGTGGTGATGTATGCCTGGGCGCTGCGCTGGCTGCCCTACCGACGGGCGGCGCTGGTGTCGGCGCTGTACACCCTGGCCCCGCCGATCTGGATTGACGTGGCGTGGTGGGGGCAGGTGGATAATCTGCTGGTGCTGCCGATGATCGGCACGGTGGTGCTGCTCGACCGGGCGGGCGGGCGCTGGAGCTGGCTGTGCTGGGTGCTGGCCCTGCTGATCAAGCCGCAGGCGATTGTGCTGGCTCCGCTGCTGTATACGGCTACGCTGCGCCTGCACGGGGGGCGGGGCGTGCTGCACGGTGGCACAATTGCACTGACCACCTTTGTGCTGGTGAGCCTGCCGCTGATTATGGCGCAGCAGGGCCGGGGCTGATGCAGGCCTATCTTGGCTCGGTGGGGCGCTTCCCCAAGCTCACCGCTGGAGCCTACAATCTATGGTATCTTATCACTCTGGGCGATGGTGGACACGATGTCGGGCAGGGCGTGGGCAGCCTGAGCTACCGCCTGATCGGGTTTCTGCTGGTGGGCACGGTGGCGCTGCTGGTGGGGGTGGTGCTGCTCCGGCGGGCCGATAGCCTGACACGGGCGGGCGCGGCGGCGGTGCTGGCGCTGGCCTTCTTTGCGCTGCCTACCCAGATTCACGAGCGCTATCTGTTTTTTCCGCTGGCGTTTCTGGCGCTGCGTATTCCGGGCGACCAGCGTATGGTCGTGCCATTTGTGCTGCTGGCTTTCAGCGCCACACTGAACATCTTTGGCGACCTGAACGGCTTTATTCCGTTTCTGGCACCGCTCATCGCCGACTCGGTGCTGCCGTATGTGCTGGCAGTGCTCAACCTGGCGGTGCTAGCATGGCTGGTGGTGCAGCTTACCCGTGTGCTGGGCAAGGAACCCGGTGCCCTTGATCGGGCACCGCATCGTCCCGACGCAAATGCACCCGGCGCTCAAGCACCGGGCTGAGACACTAGGCCCGTTGGGGCTGCACCCACCGCCCGCACTGGCGGGCTTCGGACATGGTAGCGGGATGGCTTTCGCCTCCCGGCACTGAACGGCTGAGAAATGCTATGCAACCAACTTCAACGCTACAATCGATTATCCGGCCTGCCGGACTACGTGATGTGCTAGTGCGGCGGCTGGCCGCCTTGCGCGACTGGCGACCGCTTGTGCTGGTGGGCATTGCGCTGGTGGGGTTGCTGCTCACCACACAGGCACCGTTTGTGTATCAGTTTCAGGCCGGCAAAGAGCGCGGTCGGCTGAGCGACCTGCCCTCGCTGTTCAACTTTAACACACCTGAGACAGGCCCCGACTGGAACACATGGCGCTGGTCGCGGGGGCAGTCGGCCATTGTGGTGCCGGGCGTGGGGCAGCGCAGTGTGGTTGTGTCCATGGACATTGTGTCGCACCGGGCGCAGTGGTTCGAGGATGCGCCGCCGACCGTGCTGTATGTGCAGGCGGGCGACCTCGCACCCGTGCCGATAACCCTGCGGCAGGCGGGGGCACGGTACCATATCTATGTGCCCGCCGAAGGGATGCGCGATGGTGAGTTATGGCTGGAATTGATCACGGAGGGCTGGCAGAATCCGGTTGATAGCCGCGAAAATCTTGGTGTGGCGCTTGGCAATCTGGTGGAGGTACGCGGCATCGCAGGCAGCGATGGCTTTGTGCTGCCGAGTGGTATGCTGCTGTTGTCGTGGTCGGGGTGTCTACTGCTGCTCTATTTTATGCTGCGGCTGATCTATTTTCCCCGGCGGCTTGCCTTCCTGACGTTGCTGCCACTGGCGCTGCTCATTCCGCTGCTGGTGCTGCTCAATGCGCCGCGCCTCGGCTTTGGCAATGGGTGGGTGTGGCAGTTCGGTGCGCTGGCGCTGCTCACCGCAGCAATCTGCCGCATCGCGGTGCCGCCGCTGCTGCGCCGCCTGGAGATGGTGCCACCCGAAGCGGTGCTGCGCTGGCTGCTGCTGCTAGTCGTCATGAGCTTTGCAATCAAATATGGCGGGCGCTCTATATCGCATCGATGCCGGGTGATGTGCAGTTGCACGTCAACCGCTACACCCTCACGGTGATTGGCGAAATCTACATCCGCGCCCAGCATCGCGGGTTGCCGTTCCCCTTCCCCAATGGTCTGTACTTGCTGATCGCCCCGCTTTCGCTGACGGGGTACGGCCTGCATTTCCTGTTTGAGCTTACGGCGGGCATTTTCGAGGCAACGGCGGTATTGCTGATGTATCTGCTGGTGGCGCGGTTGGCAGCGAGTACGCGGCTTGGCTTGCTGGCGGCGGCACTGTACAGCCTCACCGCAGGCGGGCATATGATTACATGGTTTGCCTTTGAAACACAGGTGGCGGGCCAGTGGGTAACGCTGCTGCTGTTCACGGTGCTGGTCTTTGCGTGGCCCCATCGCCGCGACTGGCTGACGTGGTGGGTGGTGGTGATGCTGCTGATACAGGTGTTCCTGGGGCATATCGGGCAGTTCCTCAACCTGAGCGCGGCGGCGGTGATCCTGCTACCGTGGCTGTGGTGGCAGTCGCGCAACGATGCCGAACAACGGCGCGGGGTGCTGTGGCTGTATGGCGCGGGCGCGGGCGCGGCGGCGTTTGTTAGCCTGTTTTATTACACTGCTTTCTGGGATTTAATTCTTGAGCAGATCGTGGGTGTGTCCACACGCGGCTTGAACGACGTGACACAGCGCCCACCCATCTCCCGCGAAGCCACCCTGCACACGCTCTGGGAAGGCGGCCTGATCACACACTTCGGCTTCTTTCCGGTGCTGCTGGTCATCCCCGGCTTGCTGGCACTGTGGCATCCGCGCTGGCGACGCTCGATCATTCCGCCGCTGATTGTGGCCTGTTTCCTGGTGAGTATCGGGCAGGCAGTGCTCCCGCTGATCACGCTCAACTCAATCACCACCCGCTGGCTGATGTTCTCATCGTGGGGCATCTTTGTGGCGGCGGCGGTGGGGGTGCTCCTGCTGTGGCGGCGGGGCCGCAGTGCGCGGTTGGTGTCGCTGGCGATGGCGGGCTATGTCTGCTGGATTACGATTGTTATCTGGATGGACGCAATGACGCTGCGCCTGCCGCCGATAGAACCGTTTTAAAAACAGATGCCCCCGCCCTCATATTCGAGGAGCGGGGGCGCGTGGCCCTGCTGACTGCTTGCTGTTTACTCTTTGGGCCGTATAACCAGCATTGGCACCGGGGCGGCTTGCATCACTTTCTGGGTGACACTACCAAACATCCAACGCCCGATGCCGCTGCGTCCGTGGGTAGCGATTGCTATCAGGTCTATATCGCTCGTTTCGGTATAGTCGATAATCGCCTCAGCCGGTTCCATCCGGCTCATATGCACATTCACCTTGAAGCCCTCGACCTGTAGTGCATCCGCGATCCGGTTGAGATATTCGCAGGCCGCCGCCTCAATTCGTGCCGTTTCGTCGTTCAGTTCGGTTGTTGTATAGACCGACCCGAATTCGACCGCAGCCGGGTAAATCGGCGGCACCGCCCGCAGCACCGTGATCTGCGTAGTGGCTTTGTCTATCTCTGCCAGGGCTTTTGCGTGGGGGAGCACCTGCTCAGAAAGGTGCGATCCATCGAGTGGTACCAGAATGTGACGATACATCGCCTTCCTCCTCATCTCTAGTGTTCCGGCTCAAACGCCATCGTTTGTTCCTATCTGTATTATACGATATTGTGAAAAAAGTACAGATATGATTCTTTACCCTCTGGAAGAGTTTATTCACGGAGGGGCACGCGGTAAGGGGCAGGGGGTGCGCGGCCCTGCTTACTGCAACACCTTGAGCGGTTGCCACTGCGCGGCGAGCGCGGCAGGGTCGGGGCATTCGAGCAGCGCCAGTAGGCGACCGTCTGCGGTGTAGGCCCGCACCCGCGCCTCGGCAACGTTGGGCAGATGCACGGTGTTGCCATTCCCTACGCGGCGGGCCTGCCCCTCGCTCAACGTCACCGGGAACCAGTCGGACACGACAACATCGGGCGGCAGCAGGTAGGGCGATAGGTCGGCGGCTTGCTGCAACGTTTCGAGGGGCGCGGCGGCATCAACTGTGAAGCTGCCAACAAAGGTACGCTCAAGCACGGCAAGGTGTGCGCCACAACCGAGCGCCGCGCCAATGTCGCGGGCCAGCGCACGTATATAGGTACCCTTGCTGCATTCTACCAGCAGCGCAAGGTGTGCTGTATCGGGCGACCATGCCAGCAGGTCGAGGCGGCTGATGGTGACGGGGCGCGGTTCGAGTTCGATATGCTGGCCCTGCCGCGCCAGGTCGTACAGCCGCTGGCCCTGATGGTGCAGCGCCGAGTACATCGGCGGTACCTGCATAATCGGGCCGCGAAACTGCTGCAACACCGCTTCAAGGAAAGTGGGGTCGAGGGGGGGACGGCCCGCTGCTCAAGTACTTCGCCTTCGGCATCGTCGGTGGTGGTGGTAGTGCCAAGCGCTACCAATGCGCGGTAGCCCTTCTGGGCATCCGTCAGATACTCGATCAGGCGGGTGGCCTGCCCCACGGCGACCGGCAGCACCCCGGTTGCAGCAGGGTCGAGCGTGCCGGCGTGCCCCACCTTGACACCACGCCCAACCACGCGCCGCATCCGGGCAACCACATCGTGCGAGGTCATGCCAGCGGCTTTGTTGATATTAAAAAAACCGATCATAGGCTCCAGGTAAGGGGCGATGGGCAAGGGGCGATAGATACGCCGCACCCGCACAACCGCCACACCAGCACTTTACCACCCTGCCAGCGCTGCCCGCAGATGGGGCAACACGGCTTCCTGTGCTGCTTCCAGGCCCATTTCGAGCGTGGCACCAGCGGCCTGTGCATGCCCACCCCCCCCCCAGATCTTGGTGATGGTGGCAACGTTGATGCCAGGAGTTGAACGTAGACTGATCTTGATATGTCCGTCGGGGCGCTCTTTGAAGAGCGCACACACCCGCACACCTTCGATGCGCTGCATCAGATGCACCACATCATCATAGGCATCGTCTGGTGCAGCGGTCTGTTCCTGCATTGCCCGCGAAATGTGCGTCCAGACCAGTGCTCCCTCGCGCTGAAGGTGGCTGAGCGACTGTCCCAGCAGCGTCACTGTGCCATAGGGGGTGCCATAATACACCGCCCGTACAATGGCCTGCTGATCAGCTCCGGCCTCGATCAGGTCGGCGGCAATCCGCAGCGAGTCGGGGCGGGTGCTGCTCGTCTGGAAGCTCTGCGTATCGGTGGTAAGCCCCATCAGCAGCGCGGTTGCTGCCGCCGCCGAAAGCGGTGCGTCCATTGCCCGCAGCAGCGTGTAGACCAGTTCGGCGGACGATGCGGCGTGTGCGTCAATAAAGTTGACATTGCCACCGCCGGTATTGGTTTCGTGATGGTCGACAATCACCAGCGGGTGCGCTTCGAGGCGTGCGGCGTGGTCTTCATAAATCCGTCCGACGCGGGCCAGCGAAGCCGTGTCCACCATCCAGATCAGGTCAACATCGGGCAACGCTCTCCCTGGCTCGTAGACCTGAACATGCTCAATACCGGGCAGCACGTTCACCATAGCAGGCATAGCCGATGAAGCCAGCGGCAGCGCTGTTTTGCCCATATCGTTCAGGGCGTGCCACACCCCAAGCATCGAGCCAATTGCATCGCCGTCCGGGTTGACATGCGATAGCACAAGAATGCGCTGGGCATCCTTGAGCATTGCGGCAACGGCGGGCGCTGCCTGAGCAGAGTCAGTGTAAATCATGATACTCCTCTATGTATGTGCAGGCTTCTGGAACCGATAAACCGTATGTCCGGCGCGTTTCTTTATTTCTTTGAGATTAAGCTGATGGCGCACCCCGATCTTCGGTATCAGCCGGTTCAAGCCGCTCACCACCACAAACCAGAAGACACCACCGGGACGTAACCGCTCGATAGGCGCGAGCATGAATTCCTGCTCAATCGCGTCATCTCCAATCTTAGCGGGAATATTCGAAACGATCAAGTCATATGGATGGGTGGGTACCTGTTCCAGGCCCACGCTGCCGAGTACGCTGGTATTGGGCGTATTATTCAGTTCGGTGTTGGCGCGGGCATAGCGCACTGCCAGCAAATCTTTATCGGCCATCGTCACCTGTGCCATCGGAAAGCGCCGCGCCAGCACAATGCCCAGCACACCACAGCCACAGCCAAGGTCAAGGATGTGTTGCAGGGCGGCGTCGGGTGGCGGCTCCACAAGGCGCAGCAGCAGGTCGGTGCCTTCGTCAATCTGGAAGGATGAGAAGATGGTGTGCCCAACATCGAAGAAAAAGTGCTCGGCCTGCACTGGCGCGGTATACGAAATACGCTTTTTGAAATAAATATCGTGTTGCATTCGGATGTGTGTTATTCAGTCACCTGAAGTTGCCGACAGGGTTGGCCCCGCACCCCGTCAGTGGGCGCGGGGAGACAGCGCACGCTCAGAATATCAATCGGCGCTTTCGTCTTCGTCCAACTGGGGCGGGTTGACGGTGCGCTCGTGTTCTACCTGGCGCAACACCTCATCAATGTGCATAGTGTATTCGAGCGAGGTATCACGCACCAGGCGCAGTTCGGGCACAATCCGCATATGGCGCATCTCTTCGGCCAGCCGCTTCCGCAGAAAGCCGCGTGCGCGTTCCAGGCCCTGCATTGTTTCAATCTGGCTCACATCGTCACCCAGGATCGAGACACGTACCGTGGCGTGTTGCAGGTCGGCAGTCACATCTACCCCGGTGATTGTCGCAAACCCAACCCGTGGATCTTTGAGTTCTTGCTGGATGACATCGCCAAGAATGCGCTGGATCGTATCGGCAATCTGACGGGTACGCTTTGACATGGGGGTTCCTCCTCTGCTGCAACTAGGCCCAATACAATAAACTGACCCCTCTCTCGCCACGGAAAGAGGGGCCTTCCGCTGGTGTGCCACACCCTTATCCAGTGCGGGCAACCTGCTCGGTACGATAAAACTCCATCGTGTCGTCTGGCTGGACATCGTTGAAGCCATCGACAATCAGACCACACTCGTAGCCGGATGTCACTTCGCGCACGTCGTCCTTGAAGCGCTTCAGGCTGCCAATCCGTCCATCGTGGATCACAACACCGCTCCGCAGCACACGCACACTGTGGTTCCGTAGGATCTTGCCATCGCTGACATACAGGCCAGCAACGATCTCTTTGCTGGGCAGGCGGAAGGTGTTGCGTACTTCGGCGTAGCCTTCGACCACTTCCTGATACTCCGGCTCCAACATACCGACCATTGCCTTTTTAATGTCTTCGGTCAGCTTGTAAATAATGTTGTAGAACCGAATATCAACACCCTGCTGCTCGGCGGCGCGGCGGCCTGCCGGGTCGGGGCGGGCGTTAAAGCCGATGATGATCGCGTGGCTGACTACTGCCAGGTTTACATCGCTCTCGGTAATGGTGCCCGTGCCCTTGTGCACAACCTTGAGTTGAACTTCTTTCAGTCCGCTATTCATCTCGGTAATCTGGTGCTCAATTGCCCCAACCGTACCCTGCACATCGGCCTTGATAATCAGGTTGAGGTCTTTCACCTGGCCCTGCTGAATACGGCTAAACAGATCGTCCAGCGTGGTGCCCTGATGATTGACACCAATGGCTTCCATGCGCTGCTGGCGTTGGCGCTGCAAGGCAATCTCGCGGGCGGTCTGCAAGTCTTCCATCACCTGCAAAATATCACCCGCCTGGGGCACATCGTCGAGACCAAGAATACCGACTGGTGTAGATGGCTCAGCGTGGCGCAAACGCTTGCCAGTTTCGTTGAACATCAGCTTGATCTTTCCTGCGACACTGCCCACCAGCACGATATCATCCTGACGCAGCGTGCCGTGCTGCACCAGCACCGTTGCTACCGGGCCACGGGTCTTGTCAAGCTCAGCTTCAACAATCGTCCCAACCGCCGCCGCTTCCGGGTTGGCCTTCAGTTCTTCCAGGTCGGCAACCAGCAGGATCATCTCCAGTAGGCCGTCGATGTTGATCTTCTGGCGGGCCGATACCTCGACCGAGGGCACATCGCCGCCGTACTCTTCCACAATAACATTATGCTGTGCGAGTTGCTGCTTGACGCGATCCGGGTTGGCACCTTCCAGGTCGATCTTGTTAATGGCTACAATCAGCGGCACTTCGGCGGCGCGAACGTGCGAAATAGCCTCAATCGTCTGGGGCATTACACCGTCGTCGGCAGCCACCACCAGCACAACAATATCAGTGACCTGGGCACCTCGTGCACGCATCGCCGTAAATGCGGCGTGGCCTGGTGTGTCGAGGAAGGTAATCTTGCGTCCGTGCACTTCAATCTGGTAGGCACCGATGTGCTGGGTAATCCCGCCGGCCTCGCCTTCGGCAACACGGGTGGAACGCACGGCATCAAGCAGTTTCGTTTTACCGTGGTCAACGTGCCCCATAATAGTCACGACGGGCGGGCGGATCTGGAGTGCTTCACTCGGCTGGGCCTGGAGGATCTCGCTGACATTTTCCACCACGTTGGCCAGCTTCTCTGGTACCTTTTCGGTCGTCTCGATATTGAAATCGGCAGCAATCAGGGCGGCAGTTTCATAATCAATCTGCTGATTGATATTGCAATCACGCCGCCTTTCATCAGCGTCTTGAGAATTTCGGCGGCACCAATCCCCGTCGATTCGGAGAACTCACGCACAGTCATAATGCTCAAAAGCTCAACCGGGCCACGGTTGCGAGCAGGGGCGCGTTGGGGTGTGGGTTGCCGTGCATTGCCGCCCCGGTTGCCGTTGCGGACACCGCCACCACCACGAACACTGCCGCCGCGTACGCCACCACTGCGGGCCGTTGGACGGCTTGCACTGTCGTTATCGCGTCCGTTGT
>JAAUSQ010000196.1 GCA_012033195.1 Chloroflexaceae bacterium | reverse complement strand
ACAGCCTGCCATACCGCCTGTCGCCCCACCCGACCCGCCAGATACCGAAAACAAAGTGCCCTGCGACAATTGCGGCTATGTGAACAAAAATAATGCCCGCTTCTGTGCAAACTGCGGTTCGCCGCTGGTAACAGTGCGGGCGCGGCCTGCCGCACGGCTCCAGATCAAGTCGCCACGTGGGTCGTGGCGGCTCAATATTGATGACAGCAAGCTGCCCTGCCGTATCGGGCGGCGCGACCCGAGCCAGGGCCATTACCCGGAGATCGACCTTGCCGAACACGACCGGGGCATTGCCTCGCGTCACCACGCCCTCATTCAGCGCGATGGTCAGGATGGCTATGCACTGGTTGACCTGGGCAGCACCAACGGCACCTATGTCAACGGCACCCGGCTGGCGGCTTCCAGTCCACGCCGCCTGTATGCGGGCGATAAAATCAAGGTGGGCGAGGTCGAGATCGAATTCCGCTGGACATAAGCAGGCAAGCGGTCAACTTACGCAGCATACCCCGCGCTGAAGCACAAAGCCCCGTTGGGCTATAACACACCCCACGCAGGGGGTAGATGCGGTTCGAAACCGCACGCGGCAGCCCGCCGCGCCTACCCGTGATCACATATTATGTGTAAACCTGCATAAGTCCTCGATGAATTTACAGCAAAATGCCCCCGGTATGCTCACCATAGGTAGCTATCTCTTCTCTGGTATTCTTCATCACTTTGTGGTATCGTATGCATACACTACCGCTAACTAACTATTTCAACTGAATAGTACCTCTAAGAACCTGGAGGAGACGCGAGGCTATGACAACCTTGGACAAAGACGCGATGCGGCGTTCGCTGGCGGGGGTACTCCCTGCCAACCAGATCGTGACCGACCCTATCTCTCTGATTACGTATAACCGTGATGCGGGCCTTGACCCTGGTATGCCCGATGGTGTAGCGATCCCGACCTCAACCGAGGACGTGGTACGGCTGGTGCAGTGGGCCAGCAAAGCGCAGGTGCCGCTGGTAGCACGTGGTGCTGGTACGGGCCTGTCGGGGGGCGCTGTTGCCGAGCATGGCGGCGTCATTGTGCAGTTTTCACGGATGCAGCATATTCTGGCTTTCGACCAGCGCGGCGGCAGCCTCATGGTACAGCCAGGTATCACCAATCAACAGATCGATAGTGCTGTCAAGGCGCACGGTTGGTACTACCCCCCCGACCCATCAAGCGGGCGGGCCGCATCGCTGGGCGGCAATATCGCCGAGAATTCGGGCGGGCCGCATTGCTTTAAGTATGGCGTAACGACCAATTATGTCACTGGATTGCAGGCCGTGCTCGCCACGGGCAAAGTTGTGCACGTGGGTGGGCGTGCGCTCGACTACCCCGAATATGATCTGGTGGCGCTGCTGACGGGCAGCGAGGGCACACTTGCGATTATCACCGAAGCCAGCCTGCGCCTGATTCGCAACCCGCCGGCTGTTAAAACAGCGCTGGCCTCGTTCAACTCGGTGGAGGCGGCAAGCCAGGCCGTGTCGCGCATTATCGCCGCCGGACTGGTGCCCGCCACGATGGAAATGATGGATCAGCGCTTTATGCGGGTGATCGAAGACTACGCCCACGCGGGCCTGCCCATCAATGCCGGGGCCGCGCTGATTATCGAAGTGGATGGCTACCCTGCCAGCCTTGACCCGCAGATGGCAGAAATCGAAGTCATCCTGCGCGAGACCAATGCCATCGAGCAGCGCTTTGCGAAGGACGAAGAAGAACGCGCCCGCATCTGGCTTGGTCGCAAGAGTGCCGCCGGTGCGATGGCGCGGCTTGCTCCGGCCTATTATCTGGTGGATGGCACGGTACCACGCAGCAAACTCGCTGCCGTGCTTAGCGATGTCAGTGCTATCTGCGACAACCACGAGCTGCGCGTGGTGTATGTGTTCCACGCAGGCGACGGCAACCTGCACCCGCTGATCCTGATTGAAGACCCCAAAACGAAGAACTGGTGCAGCGTGTGATTGATGCGGGCCGTCTCATTGTTGAGCGCTGCGTAGCGGAAGATGGCAGCATCACCGGTGAGCATGGCGTGGGTATCGAAAAGCGCGAGTTTATGCCGCTGATGTATAGCGCCGACGAACTCCAGGCGATGCAGGATATCAAAGAGGTCTTTGATCCGGCGTACCTGTTCAACCCACACAAGATCCTGCCGACCCGCATGCCCACACCCGAACCGCTGCCCGAACCGGGTGCGCCGCTCACCTCGACCTTTGCGCCCGTACATGCTGCCGAAGCCGCCGAAGCCATCCGCGCATGGGTGGCAGCAGGGAAGAGTATCCGGGTGGCTGGCGCGAGCACCAAGTCGCGCGTATTGACGCCCTCAAACCCGCAGGCCGATGCATTACTGCTCACCGCCAATCTGAAGGGCATCAGTACGCTTGCCCGCGACGACCTGTATGTAACGGTGGGGGCGGGTACGCCGCTCAACGATCTGCAAGAAGAACTGGCACAGCATCAGATGTTTGTGCCGCTGGTTGCGCCGTGGGCCGCTGCGACGGTGGGCGGGACGGTTGCCAGCAACTTCAATGCCCCGCTGCGTATTCGGTATGGTGCGATCCGCGATAATCTGCTGTCAACAACCGTTGCCCTCCCAAATGGGCGAGTTATTCGGGCGGGTCGTCCGGTGGTCAAGAACGTTGCGGGCTACGACCTGCCGCGCCTGTTTGTTGGTTCGCACGGCACGCTTGGGTTGCTCACCGATGTCACACTGAAGCTAGCACCCCTGCCGCGTATGCGGGCCAGCCTGATAGCAGGCATCGATAACGACCACGACCATACCGCCTCGGATCGGGCGCTCCGGCTTGGCCTGGAACTGCAACGGCTGCGACTGGTCTGCTCGGCGCTGCTGGTGTGTAAGGGCACGTATGTTGGTAGCGAAGCACCCTATGCACTGGTGTATGCGGTGGAGGGCCTGCCCGAAGATGCCAACGAAGAACTGGCCCAGGTGCAGCGGGTGCTCGAAGTGCACGGCGTAGAAGAGATCGACCGACTGGAGGAGATGGACGGCAGCGGTGTGTGGGCCAATATTGTCCGCAATAGTGGCAGCACCGATGCAACAACCCTGTTCCGCATCGGGGTGCCACCGGGTGAACTGCTCAACATGCATGCGTCGATTGCCTCAACGTTCCTGGAACTGTCGCAGGTACCAAAGCCATTTGTGTTTGATATCGCCAGTGGTCTGCTGTATTTCCACGTGCCCACCGATAGCCTCGCGGAAATCGAGCGGGTCCGGGCAAAAGCGCTGGCGCTGGGGGGCTACGGCTGCGCTCCACTGCACGCGGGCAGCACAACGTTCGACCCATGGGGCTATCAGTCCGAGGGTATGGATCTGATGCTGATACTTAAGGCACGCTGGGATGGCACGGGGCTGTTTAATCCCGGGGCGTTTGTGGTGTAAGGTATGGCACGGTATGCGCGGCCCCTGCTTCAATATTGGAGCAGGGGTGAGGGGTGCCCGGCGCTGAAGCACCACGCTGAGACACGAAGCCCCACCAGGGCTAGCACATCGCCCGCGCAGGCGGGCTTCGTAACAGGGAGCCGGGGACTTCAGTTCCTCGGCTCCCCGACCGAGCCGGGCATTCCTGTTCACATCAAGCATTGCTATGCTGGCAACTTACCTGCTCGTCTCCACCCGGAGCGGCTCGGACATCGCGCCCAGGGCATCGCGGAAGCGCACATATACTGGCCCCGGTAAATAGGTCACATCGCCCCGGTTGTAATCGAACTCGACGCGCCATGCCCATGCGACCGTTTCGCGCAATGGTTGCCACGCCGCGCCCGCAAACGTCTCGAAGTGGCTGACTTGCAGCTCAAGCGGGCGGTGTTCGTCGGTCACCGAGAGCGCCAGTGTTGCGCCGATGCGGGTTGCCTCAACCAGATACGCATCGGCACGCGGCGGCAAGTTGAGCGCAACCGTGCGGGTGATGTAGGTCTGGTTGCCGGCGATGTCACTGACGCGGGCTACAATTTCGTGCGGGCCTTCTGCGCCGCGCAAGTCCCACTCGTAGGTATCGTAATAGGGCTGTGGGTCGCCAAATACGCCATTGTGCCCGAACTGTACCGCCATAATGCCGCCTGCATCGCTGGCGTTGATATCCAGGCGCAGCCGTCCGGTGATCACTGCACTGCTAGTCGGCACGGCTTCGGGTGCTGCTGCGAGCGCTGCAATCTCGGCAGGGGGTAGGGCGCGGCGGAACGTTGCCAGGTCGTCCAGATACATACCGCTGCTGCTGCTGCCGCCAGGGAAGCGCCCCAGATGGAACACATTGCCCGTTGTGCTCGGCAGCGCTACGCCGCTGGTCTGGGCCACAGGCACGCCATCCAGATACAGCGCCTTGCTGCCGGTGGTCGCCTCCCACGTTACGGCAATATGATGCCAACCTTCGGGCAGCGTGTCTGGTGCGGTCAGGCTATGCCCACCTGCCGCGTCGTTGGGTACCGTCCAGAAGGCCCACCGTAACGCGCCATCCTCACCAACTTCGCGGCGCAGCGCCAGCGTTCCGGTATAGCCGCTGGCTGCATCTCCGGCGCTTGTACCGAAGAGATAGGCGGGGCCGTTTTCGGGCGGGGTGGTAGGCAGGTAGGCCCACAGGCTGATGGTGCCTGCTGTGGTGGTGAGATTGTCGGTAGTGGGGTAGGCCACCCCGCCGCCATCCAGACCGATGCTCTGCCCGTAGCGCCCGCCATAATAACCGGGGCTACCCTCAACCGCCGCGTAGCCGCTGCCCACTTCCTGCACGGTATGCCCATCGAAGCGCACCTGCATCAGCATATCGGCGGGTGGGTTGAGCGATAGGGTTGCAAGGGGGGGGGTGGTGTCGGGCCGTGCTACCGTTGCGAGGGTTGCCGCATCACACAGCTTGCACGGCGTTGCGCCCTGCGGGTGGGTAGCGGGGCCACCTGGTGCGCCGTGCCCGGTATGTGTCTGGTGGAGCGCTCGGCAGGCGGCGTAAAGTCGTAGGTTCCGCGCAGGCTGGCGTGCCACAGCCAGACACTCGCAGCACAGCCGGCATAGGCGGTGCAGGGGTCGGGGCCAGTGCCATACCAGCCGTAGGGATCGACCTGCCGCCCGTGGTGGCGCACTTCAAAATGCAGGTGCGGGGCATCGCAGCCACCACCGCAGCCGGTCGCGCCACTAGTGCCGATGAACGCGCCTGTATCAACCCACACGCCCTGGTTTTTGTCCACAACGCCTTGAGCAGGGGCGCAAACTCATCGAGGTGCCAGTACACCGTCTCGTAGCCGTTGGGGTGGATAATCACAACGCCGTTGCCGCCAAAGCGTGAGCCGCCACGGGTGCGGGCATACGCAATGCCCGACGAGGCCGCCAGAATGCGGGTGCCAAAGGGCTTATCGGGGAAGTAGTAGTCGTGCCCATCGTGGGAGTTGTAGGTGGTATTGGTGCGCCCCAGGTAGTTGAGCATCACATCATCGCCATCATAGCCACTATCGACAGTGGGGTAGCGATGGTCGAAGTAGGCCGTATGCACCACGCGCACCCCTGGCTCCCACGGCAGATGCAAAAAGCCGTTCTCGGCACCTATCACAGGCGGTGGCACGGGCGCGGCATCCAGCGTCGGCACACCAAATAGATCGGTTGCGCTGTCGCCAAACTCGCGCTTGAAGATCTCGGCGAAGCGCGTGATGAGGGTTTGCCACGCCTGCCAGGTGCGCCCATATGCGAGGAAGCGCTGCACGGCGATTTCTTCGGGCGGGGTGCTGCTGGAAAGCGTGAGCGATGAGCCATCCATAAAAAATAGCTTCGGGTCGCCATCGTAGGGGCCAAGTCCGGCGAGCAGTTCGCGGCAGGCCCAATCAATCTGGTTGGCGAATCCTTCGGGGCCAGCCGTGCCAAATGGCTGACGCAGTGTTGCCTCCGGTGGGGCCGGATCACTTAGCAGGTTGCTGGTGGTTTCAAGCAGGGTCAGCAGCAGGTGCGGACGGATGCCATAATACAGGCTGCTGGTTTCGATAATATCGGCGGCACTCTGCCCATCTTCCTGGTATTGCTTGAGCACGCCCGGGTGCTGGTCGAGAAAGTCCTGCACACCGAGGGTTGTATCAGCATCGGGCGTATCCTGCGCGGCATAGGCAGGCGGCACCACGATAATGAGCAGGGCCAGCAGCAACAGCGCCCGATGTCTGACGTTCATGCAGTGCCCTTTACAGCAGCAGCAAAAGCTGCCAGCGTTGCGGCGGCGTGTAGCAGCGCCGCGTGCGGTGGCGGTGCGACGCTTGTAATGCAGCAGGTCTTGATACGTGGCTGATAGCTTGTATTCATCTATGCTCTATGCTTTATGCGATACTTCGAGGCTCTAGTTATAAGAACGTCGAAGTGTTGCAGAATGTTCCGGACTATTTTGTCAAAACGGGTGCTATGATATACTGAGCCGCGAATTCTGGCAACAATCGTATGGCGATACATCACCAACACCAGTAGCCTCCCCTGCCGCGTCATCGCAGGCGGTACAGCTCAGGCTGGCAGGCTGGCGCAGTGTGCTGCTAGCGCTGGCGGTATTTGTACTGGCCCTGCTGCCGCGTGTGGCGGTTCCTGGCGACTTCTGGACAACCGATGAAGCACGCCACTGGTCGGGCCGCTCCGAGCGCTTTCTGGCGGCGGTGCAGGCGGGCGACTTTGCCGCCACCAACCAGACCGGACACCCTGGCGTTACTACCATGTGGCTTGGTGCGGCAGGGGCGTGGCTTTACCAGCAGGAGGTGGCGCGGGGCGCTGCGGTGCCAATTGAGCAGGCCACCCGCTTTGTTGAGCAGGGCGACTATGGGCAGGCGGCGGTGGCCTACGCTACCGCACCCGCCGACTTTGCCCATTATCGTTATCTGCTGCGTCTGCCAGTGGGTATTGTTACGGCGCTGGTGCTGCTGCTCTGTTACCTGCTGTTACGGCGGCTATTTGGCGAAGGCACGGCGCTGCTAGCGGCGCTCTTGCTGCTGGCTGACCCGTTTCTGGTGGCACACAGCAACGTGCTGCACCTCGATGCGCTGTTGACGGTGTGTATGCTGCTGTCGCTGCTTGCTGCGCTGGCGGCGTTCGAAGCGCAAAGCACAACGCGCAAAACTACGGCAATGGGCGATGGGCACGCAGCAACGGAGCACCCCTCGCTTCCGCTGCTGCTGCTGTCGGCGGTAGCGGGGGGGCTGGCCTTCCTCACCAAGTCGCCGTCGGTGCTGCTGCCACCGCTGGTAGCGCTGGTCGGTCTGGTGGTGGTGGTACGCTCGGCACCGCCACGTATAGCAGCGTGGCGCTCGCTGGTGGCGGCGCTGGCAGTGTGGGGGGTGGTGGCGCTGCTGATATGTCTGGCGCTGTGGCCTGCGCTGTGGGTCGATCCGGTGGGCAGCATCCAGACAATCATCAATGAGGCAGCAGGTAACGGCGGACAGGCGCACCCCGACGGGAGCTTCTTCCTGGGGCAGGCCGTCGGTGATCCAGGCTGGCTGTTTTATCCGGCGGCACTGGTGCTACGGCTCACGCCTTGGGCGCTGCTGGGAGTGCTCGCGCTAGCGTGGCCCACCCGCGAACGGCAGCACCGCGTTCTTGTGGCGCTACTGGTGGTGGCGGTACTGGCGTTTCTGTTGCTGCTCAGCATACCCCCCAAGAAGTTTGACCGCTACATTCTGCCTGTCTTCCCCCTGCTCGATATTCTGGCGGCAGTGGGCATTGTGCGGCTGTGGAGCGCTGGCATGCGATGGTGGGGGCGCGGCGTGTCGATGCTGGTGCCGGGGGCAGTATATGGCTTGGTGCTGGCAGCGCTGGCATTTAATATGCTGTGGTACCATCCCTATCAACTGGCCTATTTCAACCCGCTGCTAGGTGGCGGGCCAGTGGCGGCGCGTACTATCACCGTGGGGTGGGGCGAAGGCCTGGAGCAAGCCGGGGCCTATATTACAGCCCAACCGGACGGGTGCGCCTATCCGCTGGCGGCATGGTACGAAGAAACGATCCTGCCGTATGTGTGTACGGCGGTAATGAACCTGGGTTGGGCTAACGATCCCGCTACGGTCAACTATGCCGTGCTGTATATTAATCAGGTGCAGCGCGGCATCTACGCCGACATTACAGCAATGCTGCCCGAACGAGCGGCACTGGTGCAGCAGGTAACAATCCACGGTGTGCCGTATGCGTGGGTATATCAGTTGCCGCGCCCGCTGCCCATGCAGGCCAAGGCACAGTTTGGGGATGTGCTGCGGCTGCATAGCTATGGTATTGACATAACAAACATACGTACTGATGGGGTGCTTCAGGTGACAACCCAATGGCAGGCCCGCACGCTCGACAGCACCGACTATATGCTGTTTCTGCATTTGCTCGATGCCGAGGGCACCCGCATTGCTCAGGCCGATGTGCCGCCGGCTGGCCCGCACGTGCCTACCAGTCAGTGGCAACCGCGCCACTTCCAGACCTGGGCACACCCGCTGCCGGTGGGGGCCGACCTGCCGCCGGGTCGCTACTGGCTGGCGCTTGGTCTGTATAATCCGGCGGACTTTGCCCGCCTGTCGCTGGCAGGCGCAGGCGCAGCGCAACCAGACGCGCCCGACTATGGCGCGGGAGCGCTGCTGCTGCCCGTGGCGATAGAATAACTGTTGTATGAAAATTGCACTGTATAACCTGACAACAACCACGCGCTATGGGGGCGTAGAAAGCTTTGTCTGGGACTTGAGCCGCCAACTGGTGCAGCGCGGGCACAGTATCACGATCATCGGCGGGGTTGGCCCGGTGCGCGAAACAATCCCCGGCGTGCGGGTGCTGACTTTCCCATTCATCAGCCGCCGCTTCTGGCAAGCGTTCCCGCTGCTGCGGCGAGCTTATGCCGAAGCGAAATTGCTGGAACGGCTGACCATGGCGATTGCGGCCCTGCCCGAACTGGTGCGCGGCGGGTACGATATCATCCATATTCAAAAGCCCTACGATATGCTGCCGGCCCTGTTTGCCCGCCGTCTGAGCGGAGCACGCGCCCTGCTTGGCTGTCACGGCGAGGACTTTTATGCAGGTGACTGGCTGCTGGCCCGCCAGATGGATGGGGCTGTGTCGTGCAGTGCGTTTAATGCCCGCACCGTTTGCGGCCCGCTACTCGGTGCAGCCTACCGTGATTTTATAAACGGCATTGATAACACCCTCTTTCAGCGAGTTGCACCCGATACGGCCCTGC
>JAAUSQ010000195.1 GCA_012033195.1 Chloroflexaceae bacterium | reverse complement strand
CTGTCAATCAGCCAGAGCCAACCCCACCGCCTGCCGAGCGCCGCGCCCACCCGAACCGACACGCTCCCGTGCCGAGCCTGCGCCACCTGCCGTGAGGAACAGCCTCGCTCGACCCGGCTGCTATTCTGAAGCGGTTGCAGAGCCAGCGCAGCGGCCAGGAGCCAGCCGCACCTATCCGCACCACACGTCCGCAGCAGTCGCCTCGCTCAGCAGCGCCGATTGAGCCACGCTTCCGGGCGGGCGACCGGATTGTCTGTGTGCCCTATGGCGAAGGCGTGGTGCAGTCGAGTCGCATTGTAGATGAGCAAGAATTGATTACGGTGCGCTTTGCCGAACACGGCATTATCGAGGTGAACCCCTCGGTCAACAGTGTACGCCGCATCGAGCAGCCCTCGCGTCCGGGCGACGAGGAAGGCGGGCAGCACGAGATACCCTGGTGAGGCGATGCGACGCTGCGCCCCCTACCCATCTGCGCCACTGAAGAGCACCAGCACCAGCAACCGTTCCTGCGCTAGCGGGTCGGAGGTGGTGCTTACCAGCAAGAGCTGCTCGCCACGTTGCCAGACTGCCGAGTTTTCGCCTTCGATCTGGATCGCCTCACCAAGCAAATCGGTCACATCGGCCCACCCCTCAAGCGCATCAGTGTAAAAGGCCCACACATCATCAAAGCTGGTATTCGGGGCTATCGTATACACCTGATAACTGCCTGCCTCTCCAAATTGCTGCTCTACCGATAGCGCCACCAGTCGCACCCGTTGGTCGGTGTTGGGCAGCAATGTTGCGCCAGGGAATGCTGGCAGTTCATCGAGCAGCACTGGTGCAGGTGGCGGCACGGTCGGTGCAGGCGGAATACCACGCGGCACCACTTCATCTGCCACCGCTGTATTGAGGGTATAACTATCGAGCATCGCATCCACAACCGGCTCAAGAAGACTGTAGTGCGCCTGCCGTGCCAGCACCGCCATAAATGTTAGATACTGCCCCTCCCGCACCACGCGCATCTTGCCGCCGGTCGGGTCGCGCAGCCCGTCTTCGGTCAGATCCTCAAAAAAGAGATCGGCCTCGGCCATATCATCGGAGAGGCGTACCGGGCCAGTCAGCACAAAGGTCGGCGCAATGCCCAGAATGCTATCGGCAAAGCCTTCGAGTTGCTCTTCCAGGCTCACATCGGCGGGCACCTCCGAGCCATCCGCAATCAGCACCAGCGCTACTATATTGCCCGCCGGGTCTTCGAGCGATGTGATGCTGGCGCGTTCGTCGCTGATATCAAAGATCGACCAGCCTGCTGGAATGTCAATGCTGAACAGATCTTCACGTTGAGTATAGGTCGAGATTTCGGGCGCTGCATCGAGTGGCGGGGCAGTAGCAAGCGGGGCTGGGGTGCTTGTTGCCAGCGGTTCCCCCACCTCTGGTGCGGCGGTGGGTGCGCTGTCGGGGGCTTCTTGAGGTATGTCACGCTGAAAGGCATCCAGCGAACGTGTCGGGGTTGGCGCAGGCGCGGCGGCCTGCCCGCACGCTACCAGCACACCGAGCAGCAGCACACCAGCAAGACGGGAAATCAAGTGTAATTGCATAGCTCTTTGGTATCCTTCTCTGGTATCGCCCGACCAGTGCAGACGATCTACAGGCAGTATAACGAGCGGCGTAGCCTCCGGCAATGGCCCGCTTGGGGGGTTGTGGCGTGCGGCGTGTGGCGCTTTGCCGCATATGGTACTATCGCTACAGACATATTCTGCTTGAGACGAAAGGAACGAGGATGCACATCGGGGTGTTTGGGGTGGGCGGCGTGGGCGGCTACTTTGGCGGCAGGCTGGCGCAGGCGGGTGAGCAGGTGGTCTTTATTGCACGCGGGCAGCATCTCGCCGCAATGCAGCGCGATGGTCTGCGCATCGAGAGCATTAAGGGCGATGCACTGGTGCAGCCGGTGCAGGCCACCGACGACCCACACGCGGCAGGCGTGGTGGATGTACTGCTGGTAGGGGTGAAGGCGTGGCAGGTGTCCGAAGCCGCCGCGCAGATGCGCCCGATGGTCGGGCCAGAGACGATGGTGGTACCGCTGCAAAATGGAGTGGAAGCCGCCGAACAGCTTGCTGCTGTGTTCGGGCGCGAACGGGTGATCGGCGGGCTGTGCCGGATCTTTAGCCACGTCGCCGCGCCGGGGGTCATCCGCCACCTGAGCGCCGAGCCAACCATCATTATCAACGAGCTTGATAACACCACCACCGCACGGGTTGAGCAGATCCATACGGCACTGGTGCGGGCGGGCATCGATGCTCAGATTGCGCCTGATATCCATGTGGCGCTATGGAGCAAGTTTGCCTTTGTCTGCCCAACCGGAACCCTCGGCGCAGTGACCCGTCTGTCGATGGGCATTGTTCGCACGCAACCCGAAACGCGCCAGATGCTTGAGCAAGCCGTACAGGAAGTGCTGACTGTTGCACGCGCACGCGGCGTACCAATGCCCGCCGAAGCTTCGAGTGCACAATGGCGCTGATTGAAAAGACCGCCGCCGATGCTATCACCTCGATGCAGCGCGATATCATGGACGGTCGCCCTTCGGAACTGGAAGCACAGCCGGGTGCCGTGGCGCGGCTTGGTAGTGCGGCAGGCGTGGAAGTGCCAATCCATACCTTCGTGTATCACAGCTTGCTACCGCTTGAACGGCAGGCACGCGGGCTAATATAGCGTATAATAAGGGCGTAATAATACCATATTCATCGAAACAGGTTGATTATGAATCAAGACGAATTTGCAGCACTGCTCGAACGCGCCAACGCCGCAGGCGTGCGGCTTGAAATGATCGGCGGGGTGCCCCTGTGGGAGCCGTCACCGGCTCGCCGCCATCAGCAGAGCGTTGATCGTATTCGCGCAACGATTGCCCCATCGCTGCCACCGCCGCAGCAGGCTGCACCTGTCTGCATATCGCTGATGTTTATATTCGCTTTCCCGATGGCTCATTCAAGCGCCCTGATATATCTATCTTTTGCCGCGAGCCAGATGAGCAGGATGAGGCCATTACCCTGCATCCAGAAGCAGTGATCGAGGTGGTGAGCGCAGGCCACGAAGCGAAAGACCTGGAGATTGGCCCGCACTTTTACCTCTCACAAGGGATACAGGATGTGATTGTGTTTGACCCACATACCCTGCTGGTGCTACACATTCGGCCCACTGGCGCAGCGCGGCATGTCTCACCGGTGCAGATCGATCTGGCGTGCGGCTGGCGCTGTGTGGTGTAGGGAAATTGTCATACACATGGCATCAATTAAAAAATTCGCTTCGTTTGGTTACTTACTATAGTGAGACACCACGATGTGTAATATGTATAGTGTAGCTGGAGGAGCAAAACAACATGCGGCGAATTGTCTCTCAACTGGCGCTGCTGGCACTGGTGCTGGCAGTAGTATTGTCGGTCCTTCCGATCAGTACGCCCGCCCAGGGCGCACCCGGTCAATCGGTCTTCGGCGTGAATAGTCACGTTGGTTCGCGCTACGGCGATATGGGGACGGTCGGCACGCCCATCGGCTTGCTGGCAGAGGCCGAGACTGGCTGGGCACGTGAAGAGTTCCAATGGTCGCTCGTCACCAACGGTGCCCGCAACGATGTGTATGACTGGTCGATGCTTGATGCAGTGATCAACGACCTGCACAGCCGGGGTATCAATATTATCGGCTTGCTGAACGACGCGCCCAATGCTGGCCCGCCGCGCACCGATGCCGAGATTGCCGGGTTCACTAACTTTGCCGAAGCAGCCGTGCGGCGCTATGGCGACAAGGTACGCTACTGGGAAGTGTGGAACGAACCAGAGAACTTTCTCTACTGGGGCGGCCTGCCGAATGCCCAGGAGTACACCCGCCTGCTGATCAGTGTTTCGCAGCGCATCAAGAGCGTTGATGGCAGTTTGCAGGTGTTGAACGCAGGCATCGTGCCCACCCACATTGATTACATCCGCCAGATCCACGCGGCGGGCGGGTGGCCCCACTTTGATATTCTGGCGCTACACCCGTATGTTGACCCGTTCACGCCAGAAACCGGACAGATTGGCGATGGTGGCGACCTGAGCAAGATCCAGATGCTGAATGAGCAACTGGGAGCCAAGCCTATCTGGGCCACCGAATATGGCTGGGCAACTGGCCCCTCCGACCGCACCGCAACACAGCCCGTCGATGCCGCAACCCAGGCCGCCTATCTGGTGCGGGGCGCGACGCTGCTGCAAGCCGCCGGCGTTGAGCGTATCATCTGGTACAAGTTCAAGGACGAGAATGCAGGCCGCAACGAGTACGGCATGTTTGCCCATGGCGCAGGCCGTACCGACTTCGGCAGCCCCAAGCCCACCTTTATCGCCTTCAAGACCCTGAACCAGCAACTGGCCGGGGCGGGCAATGCCGAGGTGCTGCCGATTGGACAGGAAACCATTGTGCTCGACTTTGAGCTAGATTATGGCTGGCGGTCGGGCGATCCGGGGCGTGGCACCCTGAGCAATAGCACCGCCCGCGCTCGCAGTGGCACCCAAGCGGGCGCGTTGCAGTACAACTTCTTCAGTGCGGGCAACGACTTTGTAGGTCTCGACCTGCCGCAGCCGATTGCTATACCGGGCAGTCCAGCTCAACTCGGCGTGTGGGTGTATGGCAACGGCAGCGGACACGAACTGCTTGCAGCACTGCGCGATGTGAACGGCGAAATCCTCAAGTTCCGTCTGGGGGTGATTGGCTCCGGCGAACGCTGGCGCTTTGTGTCGACCCCAATTAACGGCGAGGTCGAGACGTGGCGCTGCGAGGGTGGCTGCCAGAACCGTCGCCTCGATTATCCGGTGACGCTGGTCGCTTTGTTGCTGGAAGACAACCCCGACCCGGAGACTGGTTCCGGTACGTTCTATATCGATGACCTTACGGCGATGTCGAGCACGCAGGGTGTGCGCTTCCGCAGCGGCGGCGAGGTGGTCGATATACTGTGGGCCGTGCAGGATGGACAGCCGATCAATCTGCCGACCACATCTGAGGCGGGCACGCTGACCGAATGGAACGGCACCGCCCGCACCGTTGCTGCATCGAATGGCGCATTCCAGTTGCAGGTCGGGCGCGATCCGGTTTATATACGGCACGCGGGCGGCAGCCTGACGGTAGCACCGCCTGCCGCGCCACCACCAGCGGAAACCATCCCCACCACCACCGAAACAGGCTCCACGGTGGGGCCAGATGCACCGCCGGGGGATAACTGCCGTACCTTTCCAGAAACGGGATATATGGTATGCGACCGCATGCTAGAGTACTGGCAGCAGAATGATGGGCTGCGTGTATTTGGCTACCCCATCACACCGCAGCGCCAGGAAATCATCGAGGGGCGGGCCTTCCAGGTGCAGTGGTTCGAGCGCAACCGCCTCGAACTGCACCCCGCCAATGCACGGCCCTACGATGTGCTGCTCGGTCGCCTCGGTGATGAGCGGCGCGCCAGTGCTAGCATTACCAATGCCAGCGCCAGTATATCCGGTGATGGCTGTGTGCGTTTTGCGGGTTCCGAGCACGAGGTGTGCGGAGTGTTCTTGCAGGCGTGGCGTGCCAACGGCCTCGACCTGAACGGGAACGGCATTGCGGGCGACAGCGACAACGAGAGCCTTGCGCTGTTTGGTCTGCCGCTCACGCCGCCGCGTATCGAGCGGCTGTCCGATGGCAACGAATACATTGTGCAGTGGTTCGAGCGCTCACGCTTCGAGTACCACCCGCAGAACAGCCCGCCCTTTGATGTGTTGTACGGGTTGCTCGGCAACGAAATCCAGGGCCGCCAGTAGCGCCCATTCGCACCTGCCCCCTCTTCTGGATATGGGAGAGGGGTTTTGGTTTAGCCCCCCACCGCACGGGGCGGCAACCCGGCGGGCTTGAAGCTGGGCCAGCGCAGCAGCTTGATGCGCGGGTGACGGCTGCTTATATCACGCACCAGCCAGCGCAGCGCCTCCATCTGGGGTGCGTTGGTGATGTCGGGCCGTTCGAGCACTACGCCAATGCTGTAGCGGTTCATAGTAATGACATGCCCACCGCGTAGCATGACGTCGCCGGCGTGAAAGGTCATAAAGCGCTCACCAGCCAGCCCATAAATAACGCCGGTGCTGGTGATATAGTAGTGGGTCGAGGTGAGCGAACCAGGGGTTGCCATCCAGTCGAGCGTGGCCTGTGCTGGCCCTGTATCGCCGTGCAACACAAGCCACAGCACCCGCGCCCCTTCCCGGTCGGCGTAGTTGGGCACTACGGGCGTATAGTGGAGCACCCGGCTGATCAGACTGGCCGGGGGTGTCCACTCGCCGCCAACCTCTGGCACTGGCTCATCCGTAACGGGCAGTACTGCCGTTTCCAGGGGCGAATGACCAAGTACCAGCGAACGGAAGTTTGTTCCGCCAGCAATGTTCATATTCTGAGCCGCTGCCAGCGTGCTCAGGCGTTTGACATCCGACCAGTACGGCACGATGTTATAGACTGTCTCGAGGGCATATACCTGGATATTGTAGGGCACTCCCTCAATATCGAGCACAAACGGATCGGCAAGTGGTGCGCCGATATTCCACTGACGGGCAAGCTGATGAAACGACCACCCTGGCTCGTAACGCGCACCCGTCGCCGCATAGGTCGCCCGCAGCAGGGCATCCCGTAGCGCAACACTGGCCGGGTCGGTGGTGCTGGCAAGGCGGCTGAGTTGCCGCACATCGGCCCAGTTGGGCACCAGATTGTAGAGTGTGTCACGCGCAAACACTTGATAGGCGTAGCTCAGCCCGTTAACAACCAGCGTGCGACTCTCGCCGATAGGCGGCCCCATATCGGCCCGCATTGCATACTGGTGAAAGGCCCACTCCGGGCGAAAGGTCGCACTGTTGTCGCGGTAGGTTGCTTCGAGCAGTGCCCGCCCCAGACCAGCCGGCGGAATGCTGCCGCCGAGTAGTTGAGACATGCGCTGCACAATACCCCAGTTGGGCACCTGCGAATAGAGCGTATCGCGGGCAAATGGCTGATAGCTATACTCCACACCGTCCACCGTCAGGCGCTTGCTATTTGCCATAGGCATGCCCAGACCGTTGTCAACCGCAAACTGATGAAAGGCCCAGCCTGGATTGTAGCCCGATGCGCGGCGGGCATAGCTTTCGTGCAGCAAGCGCTCCAGCACCAGTTCATCGGGTGGGGTCGGGCGGCCCAGGGTGCCCACGGGCATATTTGAAGGTGGGCCGCTGCTCAGGTAGGCTTCCACCTCCTGGTACACCCATTCGTGCGTAACCGCCCAGCCAGGACAGCTTTTCAGGTTGGTGTAGTCACGATGAAACGAAATAAGCTGGCGTGGCGCAATGCCGAGCCGCTGCGAGAGCGTGGCAAGTACCAGGCGGGTCTGCTCCCATACCGCCCCGGCAGGCCGCACATAGTCGAAGTAACCAACCATCTCGACACCAACCGAGTACCACCACTTGCCATTGGTAGAACCCGAATTGCCCGCCCCGGCGTGGATACCAACGCGGCTCATCGGTGTAAAGAGCCAGATACCATCTGGCCCAACGTAGATATGCGGGGCCGCCGACCAACCCAGACTAGCATAGTAGCGCTGCATGCCCTGCATCGAGCGCAGGCCGACCCATTGTTTTTCGTTGGGAATATAGGTGTGGTGCAGCACAACGCGGGTGGGGGGGGATGGTGCCGAAGTTGTAACCACGCAGATAGTTGCGCCACTCATCAGCATTCAACATACGCCCGATCATGGGCGGGGTTCCTGTGGTTGGAAAATCAGCCACACGCCCTCCTCGTATTCAAGCCGCTTTTGAACCCGCCTACTCGTCGTCGCTCATGGCGCGGCGCTGCGAGAAGGCAACCTGAGCACGCACCCATTCTGTATCGCGCCCCAGGTAGAACGAGCCGCCAAGATCATCCTTGACCAGCGTTTCGATAATCTGTAAGCCGAGGCCACTGCCGCCCGATGTGCGGCGGGGTGGTTCGGGGTGGTTCGGGCCGTCGTCGCGCACTTCAATCAGCACCATCTCGCCTTCAATGCGGGCCTCTATTTCCAGTTTACCACCCTCTACCGAGAGGCCGTGCGAAAGCGCATTGCTGATCAACTCGTTGATGATCAGCGCCAGAACCGTCGCCTCGCGTGAGCCAACCCGCACCATATGCCCATTGATAATCTGCGGACTGACTGCGCGATCTGGATCGAGCAGGGCGGTGCTCACATTATCGACCACCTGCCGCACCACGGCATCAACCGTGGTAAAGCCGACATCCTCGCGACAGAGCAAGTTGTGTACCGCTGCAATCGACTGAATACGGGCCGCACTTTCGCGCAATGCCCGTGCGCCCTGGTTTTCGGGGTCGAGGCGGCGCAGTTGCATTGCCAGTAGCGCCGAGATAGTTTGCAGGTTGTTGCGCACACGATGATGCATTTCTTGCAACATCGCCGACTTCACCGCCAGTGCCCGCTGGCTCTCGTCGTAGAGGCGGGCATTCTCAATAGCAATGGCGGCCTCATCTGCAAAGGTATTCAGCAAGCGTACCTGATCATAATCGAAGTGATGTGGCTGACGTGTATACAGGCAGATGCTCCCGATGGTATGGCCGCGTGCCCGCAATGGAATGCAGAAGAGCGAATGAAACCCTTCTTCGGCGGCGATGCGGGCCAGTTCGGGAAAGCGCGAGTCCTGATAAGCATTCAGCACAGCGAGCGGCTTGCCTTCTGAAACCGTCTGCGAGATATAACGGTGGATCACGTTGCGCCCGTTGCCGCCATAGCTGGCGGCAAGCTTGAGCGACCGCCGCTCATCAAGCTGGAAGATATCGGCACGGTCGGCCCGTGAAAGCTCCACCGCCTTCTCAGCGATCAGGTTGAGGGCCTCGCGCAGGTCGAGTTGCTCGGCAATGCTCTTGGATACCTGCTGAAGCGTGGTCAGTTCGCGCACCTTCTGATGCAGGCGTTCGTCAGTCTGCTGATAAAGCTGAGCATTGGCGATGAAAAAGGCCAGTTCACCCGCCACCACCTCAACAAAGTTGATCTCTTCCTGGGTGAAGCTACGCGGCCCCATTGTCTGAATATTGACCACGCCCTGCAACTTGCCAGAGCTTAGGTGATGCGGCTCGGTGTTGTAGAGCACCACGGGCACCGCAAGGATTGAGCGGAATGGCTCATCACCAAGCTGTGGCTCGTTGCCAAAGCGCGGATCTTGCCACACATCGTGGATCGAGACC
>JAAUSQ010000194.1 GCA_012033195.1 Chloroflexaceae bacterium | reverse complement strand
AGAATGGAAGCGCCCGCCCGCCATGCCGCAATGCCTTGCTCTACAATTTCGTCCGGTTGTTCGGGCAGGTTGGGGTTGGCCTCTTTGCCGTGGATGCCGCCCGTCAATGCACAGGTAATCATCACTTTGCCAGGGATCTGGTTCATGTCCTGCAATCCTTCTGTCAGTGCTATAGCCATTTATACTGTTTGGGCCTGGAGCATCTGGCTGGCCCGTTGTACCGACTCGATAATTTTGACATAACTCCCGCAGCGGCACAGGTTGCCCGCCAGATATTCCTTGATCTGCTCCACCGATGGATCGGGGATTTCGGCAAGCAGGCTGCGTATTGTCAGGATTATACCCGGTGTACAGTAGCTACACTGAAAGCCCATACATTCGAGAAACGCCTGCTGTACCGGGTCGAGTTCGCCGTTGTGCGACAGCCCCTCGATGGTGGTAATCTCCTGCCCGTCCAGCATGGGGGCCAGCAGCAAGCACCCGCTGATCGGATGGCCCGCTACCAGAATGGTACACGCGCCACAGATACCGATGCCGCAGGTTGCACGGGTGCCGCGCAAGTCCAGCGTGCGGCGCAACACATCCAGCGCCGTGTCGTACGTTTGTACATCGACACGTACCGGCTCGCCATTGAGCCGGAAGGTAATCGGTTTTTCCATACCGGTTACTCCGTTGTTTTAAACACCAGCTTGCTCCCGTCCATGGTGCCAACAATCGCCACCATCAGGCCATCGTCGCACACATACGCATCGGAGCCGTAGTAGGGTTCTGCCAGAAAATCGGCAGTAGCACGCCAGTTCACAATAATGGTATTGCCCACTTCGCACCGTGATTGCTCGGTGAACGTCAGGCCGCCCATCCCACGCTGGGCACGCGGCAGCGTAAAGGCTGCGTACAGGTTCCCAACTGCTTCGCGGCCCCGCACCACAGTGCCGCCGGGGAGATGCATCTCGATACTATCGGGATGCTGTGCCATCAGGCCCGGCCAATCGCCCGTATTGAGCGCCTGAATATGTTTGGCAACCACATCGGCAGGGTCGGCCTCGGGGACCAGTTCGGCGGAAACATCGTGTGTATGTGGATTGGTCACAGCTACGGCGGTGTATTCAGACATGACTACACATTCCTTTCTGCTTTTTCATAACAAGCGCGTATCGGCCTTTTCATGATAACAAACTTTGATGTTCTCCAACGATGGCACATAGTATCTTCTCTGGCATCAGCGGCAGGTCGTAAATCCGCACCACTAGCGCATTGGCAACCGCATTGCCGATAGCAGGCGGCACCACGGGCAGGGCTGTCTCGCCAACGCCGGGAATATCGTTGGTGGGTTCGCCCACCAGACTATGCGACATACCCGCTGGCATATCCAGGATCGAGGGCACCATATACTCCGACCAGTTCGGATTGGCAACCTGCCCCTGATCAAACACAATCTCCTCAAACAATGTGCTGCCGAGTGCCATCAGCATACTGCCTTCGTTCTGGAGTTCGGTTCGTTGAACAGCGGTTTCTGTGGGAAGATATCAAGGCGTATCTCGTGGGGCTATCACGCAGGGCGCATACAAGCCGGGTGATCGGATTGTTGAAACACGGATTGCACAGCAACTTGGCGTAAGCCAGGCCCCCGTGCGCGAGGCAATCCGCGACCTCGAATCGCTGGGCCTGCTCGAAAGTGCGCCGTTTCGGGGCGCTTGGGTGCGCCAGATTACGCCCGAAGAAGTGAGCCAGTTCTACACAGTGCGGGCCGTCCTGGAAGGTGCGGCGGCACGGGCGGCAGGCGATGGGCAGTAGGCAAGAGGCACGTGTACCCCCTGCCTGCTGTGTAGAAACCGGGGCAGGCGGTGCAGGCTACCGCGACCATGCCGCGTCCCAATCGCTGCCGGGGTGGTTGGAGAGGTTGCGCGGGTTGCTGCCATCAATGTTGCTAATGTAGATCTCATCGTTGCCGTCGCGGTTGGTGGTAAAGGCCATCAGCCGACCATCGGGCGACCACGCCGGATGCACATCCTGGGCCGGATGCTCAGTCAGGTTGCGAAGCTCGCCGCTGTTCAGGTTGAGCATATAAATATCCTGGTTGCCGCTCCGGTCGCTGACAAACGCGAGCGCCTGCCCATCGGGTGACCACGTCGGCTCTTTGTCGCTGGCAGGGTGGTCGGTGCTATTCCGCAGATTGTTGCCGTCGCGCTGCATGATATACACATCGTCCTGCCCGCCCCGATTGGAGGTAAACGCAATCTGGCTGCCATCGGGCGACCATGCAGGCGCGAAGTCGTCGGCAAAGTCTTCCGTTAGCAGTACCCGCCCGCTGCCGTCGGGCCGCATCACCGTAATATCCCAGTTGCCATTTCTATTGGAACGAAACGCAATCAGATCGCCACTCGGCGACCATGCCGCCTCCTGGTCGTTAAAGTCGTTGTCCGTAATCTGACGCACGTCGCTGCCGTCGGCATTCATCAGATAGATTTCAAAGTCGCCGTCACGGTTGGAATGAAACGCAATCGTCTGTCCATCCGGCGACCATGTGGGGCCATAGCTGCTCTCGGCACCGCCAAACATCAGGTCAACCATTCCGCTGCCGTCGCCGCCCTGCATTGTCAGAATATGAAATGGCCCGTTACGCTCGGAGGCAAACGCAAGCTCGCCCACTTCGGGCAGCGGCACAATCGGCACACTTGTTGGGGTGGGCAACACCACTTCTTCAGTAGCGGTGGCGGATGGCGCGGCGGAAGCGGTCGGCGTTTCAGTGGGGGTTGCAGTCAGGGTTGCGGTCGGTGTTGCCGTCGCCACACCCGCGACGGGTGCCGGGCCGGATGAGTTGAGCAGCAGGGCGACGATAGCCCCCGCTACCACAAACAGGCCCACAATGCCAAGCAGAATGGGCAGCGCCATGCCACCACCGCCGCGCCGTTGTTCCTGTTCGTAGGGTGGTTCTGCGGCAGTGCGATAATCAACGGCAGGCGTTGGCGGTGGGGGGGAGCGCTCTGGTCGGGGCGTATACTGTTCGGGCGGCGTGTAGCGTGGTTCGGGGCGTGGTGTGGCGGGTGGGGCGTACTGGTAATACTGGCTCGGTGGTGGTGTCCAGGCCTCGGTTGGCTGACTATGTACATCGACCGGCGGCACCACTGGCGGTGTTGCGCCTGCTGTCCAGGCTTGCTCAAGGGCGCGGGCCAGTGCGCCTGCATTGTTGAAGCGCTGATCGGGTTGTTTGGCAAGTGCCTGCTGCACAATATCATTCACGGCGGCGGGCACATCGCTGCGGCGCGGCAGGGCGGGCGGCGGCGTCTGGAGATGGTCAATCAGCAATTGTGCGGCACTGGTCGAATCGAAAGGCAGCCGTCCGGCGATCAGTTCGTACAGGATAACCCCCATGGCATAAATATCGCTGGCTGGTGTTAGTGGGCGGCCCTGCGCCTGTTCCGGCGAGAGGTAGGACGGTGTGCCGATCAGCATGCCCGTCTGGGTGTAGCGCACATCTGGCTGTACCAGGCGGGCAATACCAAAGTCGGTCAGCACGAGATTGCCCTGCCCGTTCCAGATGGCATTTTCGGGCTTAACATCGCGGTGAATAATACCCGCAGCATGGGCCGCATCAAGTGCGCTGGCAAGCTGCCGAATGATTGTAACAATCTCGTTGCGGCTGTAAGGGCGGCCTGTTGCAATCCATTCGCGCATCTGGGCACCGAGTGTAGGCCCTTCCAGCAATTCCTCTACCAGATACATCAGGCCATTTTGTTCACCAAAGTTATAAATTGAGACAATATTGGGATGGTTCAGCCGCGCAATCATGCGGGCTTCCTGGCGAAAGCGTTCGGGCAGGTCGGTCAGCTCGCCAAGATGGGGCGACAGTACCTTGATAGCAACCGGACGTTGCAGGTTGTGGTCTAATCCCCGGTAGACAGTGGACATGCCGCCGCTGCCGATGCGCGAGAGAATTTCGTAGGGGCCAAGTCGCTGGCCTATCAGTGCAGATGGATCGTGCATAGCTATCCTGCGAATTTACGGAATACTTGATGCCACAGAGCAGTATAGCATATTGTTGCGCTGTTCTTCGATTGCGCTACCCTTACAGTTTGCCGCGTGCCTTCAGTTCCAGGTAGGTATTGATCACATTGATCGTCAGCTTATCGGCGGGCACATCGAGCGTCTGCACGCCATTGCGGTTGAGCGTATCCAGTACCAGTTGGCGCTCGGCCAGCAGCATCTCGGCGGTGGCACGCTGGTACATAGCGTCGCTGTTCTGCACGGCCTGCCCTGCATAGTGGGTAATGTTCGGGTCGCTGATGGTGACAACAAGCGGCAGGTGGCGTCTGGCAAGGCGGGCGGTGTTGGCAATCAGCGGGCGGGCCGCATCGAGCGTAACCAGATCGGTGAAGATGACCACCAGCGAGCGGCGTTTGTGCTTCAGGCTGAGGTAGCTCAGGGCGCGGGCATAGTTGGCCTCAACGGGCTGAAACTGCACATTGTAGAGCGCTTCGAGCATGAGATAAAACTGCTGGCGCTTGCTGCGCGGCGTGATAAAGGTATCCACATCATCGGCAAAGGTGAGCATGCCCACGTGGTCGCCCTTCAGCAGCGCGACATAGGTAAGCAGCAGCGATGTATTAATCACATAATCGAGCTTGGCAAGGTGTGCGATGGGCGGGCGCATCAGGCGGCCTGTATCGATGACCGAGACAACATACTGGCTGCGCTCGGTTTCATACTCGGCGGCGATAGGCTTGCCGCGTCGGGCAGTGGCCTTCCAGTTAATCCGGCGAAATTCATCATCAGTGTTATACTCGCGCAGTCGCTCAAACTCGCTGCCCTGCCCGAAGATTCGCGCCTGCCGTAGCCCAAGCTCATAGAGGAGTCCCTTCTGCGCCAGCAGATCGTACTTACGAACTTCCAGCACATTGGGGTATACCTTCACTTCGGCGGCGGCGGGGTAGCGCACCTGTCGCACAAACAGCCGGAACAGGCTCCGATAGCGCAGGTTGATATCACCGAAGTGATAATCTCCCCGGCGGCGCGGGTGGACGTGGTAACGCGCCTCAAAAATATCGTAGGCGGGGATCTCGCCACTGATAAAGACGGCATCGGCAGGAAACTGGTAGGGGTACTCGTCGCGCAAGGTAAAGTGTATCGGGTGGCGCGATGTATTGGCCAGCAGCACCGTGATCAGGTTGTCGGCACCAAGCGACAGGCGGCTGTCGTTCAGGCGCTCTACCTCAATCTGGTCGGGGCGTGGGGTCAGGATGACATCAACGGCTAGCGCCACCAGTACCGCCAGAAAGTACACCAGCGAGAACCAGATCAGCGGCGGCACCAGCGACGCGCCCGCCATCGGCACCGCACCAAGCAGCAGAAAGAGCAGCAGGCGAATTGTTGGGATCATAGTTCTGGGCCTACCAGGGCAACTGCACTGCGCCATCGGCGGCGAGTGGCAGCGGCGTTACAGCGGTCACGGCGTCCACGTTGAGCGGGCCATAAATATGGGGGAAGCGTTCGCACGATGTTGCATCCTCCGACGGTGGCTCGTAGCGCACGGGGACCTGCACCTTTCCCTCGTCAATGGTTAACAGGATAAGGTCGGCCTGGGCGCGGTAGAAACGTTCGGCGACCCACCCCACCTGCTGCCGGGTGGAGCAGTGAATAAATCCCTCAGTAATCAGGCTCTCTACACGGTAAATGCCCGATTGCAAAGCCTGCTCCCAGTGTGGGGCTGTTGTAATATGGAAGATAGTTGCCATACCCTGCGCGACCTCTGAATAATTAATGAAAATTGTTGACGCAATCACGGCCCAATGTTATGCTTTAGGTGCGTTTTCTATAATAACACGGGCGACCGCTCACGTGTATTTTCCGCAGTATACCGCATAACGGAGAAGGATGGGCGTGAAATTGCCATGATGCGTTACATACTCTTGCTGTGCCTGATTGGATTGTTGCTGGTCGGTTGTGCTTCAACACCCGATGTTGCCTCGGAAGAGGTGTACACGGTGGTGCAGGAAGGGACAATCGCAGCAGGCGACGCTGTCCCCGCCCCGCAGGCCGCCCGATATTGACGCTAAGCGGGAACATCGCCAATACGAATACCGAAACGGGCCTCGCTTTTGATCAGCCTGCGCTCGAACAGTTGCGTATCGTTGAGTACAACGTGGCAGACCCGTATACCAACGGCAATGAACAATATCGCGGTGTGTTGCTCGAAGATGTATTGACAGTGGCGGGCGCTGCCGAAGATGCCAGCACGCTGCATATGGTAGCCCTGGACGGGTACAGCGTCGATGTGCCAACAGATGTGATACGCTGGCCAGTCATGATTGCGATGTACCAGAACGGCGAAACGATCCCGACGACGGACAAAGGACCGCTGCGCATCGTTTTTCCGTATGGTCTGTATAGCGATATTGATGCCGATGTGCACAACCCTATGTGGGTCTGGCAATTAGAATCAATCGAGGTACGCTAGATGCACACCCGTCGCCTGATACAGGGCCTTGCTCTGACGGTAGTTATTGGCGTCCTGGCAACTGGTGTGCTGGTCACCTATCGCCTGACAACCAGCCTAGTGCTGGAAGAACTCTCGCCGGAGAACTGGCTGTGGGCACCCTCGCAGCAGAACCGAGCGCTGCTGGTGTTGCGTGCAACACTGGGCCAGATTGCCGCCGGGGGCGAAGGTGACGACGATGAGTATGTAGTGCAGCGCGATGTGGCGCTCACGCAGGTCAACAATATGGTGCAGGTGCTTGAGCGCAACCCCGAAGCGTTTGCCTCGGAACAACCGATAGTAACCGCAATACGGACGCTGTTTGATACCTACCTGGCAACTGAAACCACCCCCGATGCCGCCCCCACCCCCGAAAAGGCCCGCGAGTTGCTGCCAATCCTGGATGAGATGGTGGGTCTAAGTGTGGATGTGCTGAACGAGCGGCGGCGGTTGGCATCCGAAAGCTATGTCGAATCACGCACCACTATCGAGCAGTTGCAGTATGTGCAGTTTGCAACGCTGGCAACCCTGATGGTGGCGGGCATGGCGCTGATCTGGCTGATCCACAAAACACTCTCCGATCAACTCCGGTTCACCCGTAGTCAGGCCGAAGCCACCGAAAACGCGACCCGCAAGATGGAACTGGTCTACCGGGGGTCGCTGGTGCTGAGCAGTCAGCTTGATCAGGACGAAGTGCTGACGATGGCGATGCGGGTGTTTCCGGCCAACTATATCAGCATTATTCTGTTTGACGACTATACCACCTGGGGCACCGTGATTGCCGAGAGTCCGGTGGTGCGGCGGCAGGGTGGCAAAGTCCCGCTGTCGGGCCATCCGGTGGTGGCACAGATGGCAGAGACTGGTCGCCCGGTGCTGGCGCAAGTGCACCCCGACGACCGCACGCCAGCCTGACGCGGGTGGATTTGCAGGGGTTGGGCATAGTCACGGTGCTGGCGCTACCGATGATTAACCGTGAGCAGATGATCGGGGCGATAGAACTGGGCAGCACCAACCCTGCTGCATTCGGGGCCGACGAGCGCAGCCTCTACCTAACGGTAGCAACCACCGTGGGGGCTTCGCTGGAAAATGCCCGCCTGCTGGCTGCCGAACAGGAGGCCCGCCGCACTGCCGACACGCTGCGTGAGGTGGCACGGGTGCTGAATGCGTCACTCGACCCGCAGGAGGTGTTGCAACTGATCCTGCGCGAATTGCAGAATGTAGTACGCTACGATAGCGCCTCGGTCATGCTGATCGACCACGATATGCTCCGGGTGGCAGCGTGGCGTACCAACCAGTCCGATGTGCGCTTCACCAGCCGCCAGGTATACACCCTGCAAGATAAAAAAGGTATTGCACAGGTGCTTCAGCGCCAGCAACCGCTCCTGATCGATGATACAAGCATCTCGCCGTACTGGTCGCACACGCCCGACAGCAACCCCACCACGCGCTCGTGGCTTGGTATACCGCTGCTTGCCGAAAGCCGCAGCCTGGGGATTCTGAATATCAATGCACGGCAGCCGCACGCCTTCGATGAGCGCGATCTGGAGGTGGCGCTGGCCTTTGCTAATCAGGCATCGGTGGCGCTCGAACGTGCCCGCCTGTACGAAGAATCGGTGCGGCGCATCGAGCGCGAGATGCAGATTGCCCGCGAGATCCAGAGTAACCTGTTTCCCAAGCAATTGCCGACCATGGACAATCTCCAGTTGTGGGCCGAGTCATTTCCCGCGAAGGAGACCGGCGGCGACTTTTATGATGTGATTGCACTGCCCGATCAACGGCTGGCGGTGATGATCGGTGATGCTTCTGGTAAAAGTATTCCGGGTGCATTGCTGATGGCGGTGGCACGCTCGACAGCACGCTCAGAAGCGCTCAACTACGACACGCCGCAGGATGTGCTCTCCCAGACCAACCGCCTGATTACCGCCGATGTACCACACCATTCGTTTGTGGCATTGTCGTATGCGATCCTCGATGTGCCTGCGCAGCAGTTGTGTTTTGCCAATGCCGGCCAATTGATGCCGCTGCGTTATACCGCCGCCGGAGCGCTTGAGTATCTGTATGCGCCGCCCGGTCTGCCGCTTGGCATTGATGAAAACTACCGCTATGCGCCGCTGGATGTGGCGCTGCATCCGGGTGACTTGCTGCTTTTCTTCACCGATGGGGTGGTGGAAGCGCACGACCGAAACCGCGAACTGTTCGGCTTCGAACGGCTCGAAGGACTGATGATTGAATATGGCAAACTGCCGCCGCGTCAGCTTGTTTACCAGATTGTCAAGGCCGTACAGGGCTTCTGTGGCGATATGCCGCAGCACGACGATATTACCCTGGTAGCGCTGCGGGTGGGGTAGGAACGACACAGGCACGCGGCACGCTCGATAGGGCCTACAGCACCGCTTCCAGGCGCGGCACGATCACATCCCAATCGTAGGCCGCCTGCACCAGCGCCCGCCCCTGTCTGCCCATCTGTCGCCGCATCTCCGGCTGACCAAGCAGCAGCAGCACCGCATTGGCAAAAGTTCGCGGCGTGTCGGCCAGCAGCAGATGCGTGCCGCCGCGCAGTTCGGGCACCCCTTCCGCGCCCATCGTGGTACTGACGACGGGTAACTGCATCGCCAGGGCTTCCAGCAGCTTCAGCCGGATACCGCCACCCATCCGCAGCGGCACAATATAGGCCGCCGCCTGCGCCATATAGGGCCGCACGTCGGGCACATCACCATATACACAGGTGCTGATGCC
>JAAUSQ010000193.1 GCA_012033195.1 Chloroflexaceae bacterium | reverse complement strand
CTCGATCCGGCGTACCGCGTCTGGGCAAGTGGACGTAATATGGTCTATCTGCCTCCCCAGCCGGTTGGAGCCTTGCTGCCTGGCAGCGGCATCGGGGTCGTGGAAGATCGCAACATCCAGACTATACACCAGGCCAGATCGTTGCTGGCCTAGTCTCCCTCGCCGATTATAACGTAGTCCCTGGCGATTTTGTGCTGCCCGTGCCATCCTCGATTGCCCCGGAGGAATACTATGCGTATTATGGACATACTGGCGCAACCGCCTATTTCGGTTTAGAACTTGCCACACCCCGACCGAATGATGTGCTGGTCGTCTCGTCGGCTGCCGGTGGGGTTGGCGCACTGGTCGGGCAAATGGGGAAGTGTGTCGGGTGCAGCCATGTCATTGGTATTGCTGGAAGCGATGAACGCTGTCGCTGGATTGTTGAGGAACTTGGTTTTGATGCTGCGATCAACTATACGCGCGAACATGTCGCAGAGCGGCTCCAGGAACTTTGTCCCGCCGGTATCGACATCTACTTTGATAATGTTGGCGGCGGACTCCTGGATACCGTTTTGACCATGCTCGCACGCAACGCACGGATTGCGCTCTGCGGCGAACTGGCGACGTATAATACACCGGCATCCAGCGCGATAACGAATACGTTTCAGTTGACGCTCCAACGCGCTTCGATGCATGGCTTCCTGGTGACAGACTATCTCAGCCGCTACGCGGAGGCTTTTGACCAGATAACTGTATGGCGCACCCAGGGACGCATGCGCACCGGGCTGACGATTCTCGATGGTATTGAGCAACTCGCGCCAGCACTCGAACGATTGTTCGCTGGTGCATATTTGGGAAAAGTGGTTATCCGCGTTTGAACCAGGAGACGACGCTAGGAAAACAGACAGCATGGGCACAAATGTTTGAACGAGGCCCTCGATACCTACAGCAAGCGCGATGCCAATGGGATGCGGCGATTGACCGTAAACGGTGTACAATGACATAAATTACAGTATTTTACAGTTGCAGTGGTGGCGTTGACAGCGGGTCGCTCGGTATGCTAGCTTCAGGCAAGTAAGCATATATGCCAAAGGGGGCGACCAATGATGTTCCTGACTGAACGACGCTTTAACTGGTGGTTGCTGGCGCTGTGGGTAGGGGTGTATCTAGTTTCGTCCATTGGTCTTGTTCTGAAATACTGGGCGAGTACTGCGCTATTCAGACAGAACATAGATTTATGGATAGCAGTGGCTGTGGCAGAAGGCTTTGGCGCGATCGTTTTATTATGCGTCCTCGTCGCGCAGTGGGTGATCCTGCGGCGCTATCTGGCGCAGGCGTGGCTGTGGATTGTGATGAGTCTGGGCGGGTGGCTTGTTGTCAATTTGATAGGGTATCTCCAGCTATTCGCATCGATTGTCGTTAATTGGTCAGCAACTCAATCTATGTCATATCCCATATCAATCGCATATGTGATTGTAATGAGTGCTATCAGTGGGGCCATCGTGGGGGGGGCCAGGGTATCGTGTTTCAGCGCAACCACATACCCGCCTGGGGGTGGTGGATTGCCGCCAACGCGCTAGCCAAAGTGATTTCGGGCTTGACGATAATCACTGATAATGTGCTGTTGCGTGCTATCATAGAACGAAATATGGGTATAGAGGTGCTGTTCTTGAGCCAAAACATGGTTGATGCTGTCGTTACAGGTATTGTGCTTGCGTGGCTGCTACCCCCACGCTATGCCACGTAGCACCAGCTTTTGAGCCAAAGGCTCCGCATGGCTGTTGTATACGCCCGGCTGTGGGGCGCAATCCACCGCGTACTGTTTGCTCCTGCCCAACGCAAACAAAAAAACTCGCGAGAGTTCCAAGTACTGTAGCTATGGTGGAGGTGAGGGGGCTCGAACCCCTGACCTCAACAGTGCGATTGTTGCGCTCTCCCAACTGAGCTACACCCCCATATACCTTGCCAAGTATAGCACACGCTTTGCATAAGTGTCAAGCAAATACACCAGCAATGACTACCCGCCAGTGTTCACACCACTTGCCCCAACCGGTGCGCATTGTTAGGGTCGAAAATCGACAACCTGTTGCCCCTTCCAGGCGTTGCACGAGCGGCACAGCGGTTGAATATTGCTGATAGTATCGCTGGAACCGGGTGCTCCCAGTGGAATGACATGATCGCGTTCAAGCACAATCTCCGGCTCGCGTTTGCCGCAGCGCAGACAGGTGTAGTTGTAGTGGGCCTTCAGCGCCTCCCACTCGGCGAGGGTATGGGTGCCTTCTGTTTGTGATTCACGTGCTCGCCGCTTCCATTTTGAATCAAGCACTTTAGCCCGATTATTACTTTTCCAACGCCGCAACCTGTCGTTGTGCGGTTTCGGATTGATGGCATGTTGCGCACGTTTTTTTAGCATTGATAACAGCACGATGTTTTCGATAGTAGCGCAGTGAGTGTGCCCGTCCTGCTTCAAGGTCGGTATAATAACGCGACTGATTCGCGGCCCGTTCGCAGGCGCGGCACTGGTTATAGTAACCATCTCCGGTCTGTACTGCACGTTTCCGAAATGCTTCAGTTGGTTTCCACGCCCCACATCGGCGGCACACTTTGCCCGCCTGCCCATCCTGATACTCAATACCCATCGTCGTGTACTCCTGTGTGCTGCTTTTTGGCAAGTTGACAGAGTGCCCTACCTATGATACCATTTACATTCGTTGGGGCTGTAGCTCAGCTGGGAGAGCACGACACTGGCAGTGTCGGGGTCAGGGGTTCGAGCCCCCTCAGCTCCACCAGGACACAATCGAGAAGAGGCTGGCGCTTACCTGTGAGCACCAGCCTCGTTTCGTTTCAGAAGTTGTGAGGGATGCTGATGGCACGTGGTGAAGTGAAGAAGGTTGTGCTGGCCTATTCGGGAGGGTTGGATACATCGGTTATTGTGCCGTGGCTACGCCAGAATTACGAGTGTGACGTTGTCTGCTTTTGCGCCGACGTGGGGCAGGCCGAAGAGATGGACGGCCTCGAAGCGAAGGCCCTGGCAAGCGGAGCGAGCAAGCTCATCATCCGCGACCTGCGCGAAGAGTTTATCCGCGACTATGTCATACCCACCATGCAAGCGGGGGCGATCTACGAACGCAAGTACCTCCTGGGCACCTCCTTCGCCCGCCCACTCATCGCCAAACACCAGGTCGAGATTGCCGCCCAAGAAGGGGCCGATGCTGTCGCGCACGGTGCCACCGGCAAAGGCAACGATCAGGTACGCTTTGAACTCACGTATATGGCCCTTAACCCGCACCTCAAGGTGATAGCCCCATGGCGGCACTGGAATATTCGCAGCCGTCAGGATGCACTCGATTACGCCGAAGAACACAATGTTCCCGTCACCGCAACCACCGAAAAAATCTACAGCCGCGACCGCAATCTGTGGCACCTCAGTCACGAAGGCGGTGTGCTGGAAGACCCCTGGAACGAACCGCTCGAAGACATGTTTATGCTCAGCACTGCGCCCGAAAACGCCCCGATGCAGCGCGGTATCTGACGCTGACCTTCGAGCAGGGCCTGCCCGTCGCGGTCGATGGCGAACCGCTTGGACTGGTTGAGTTAGTGGAGCGCCTCAATCTCATCGGTGGCGAGCATGCCATCGGGCGTATGGATATGGTCGAAAATCGGCTGGTTGGGATGAAGAGTCGCGGCGTGTACGAAACACCCGGCGGCACCATCTTGTATACCGCCCACCGTGAACTCGAAGGCATTGTGCTCGACCGGGAGACCCTCCGCGCCAAAGACCGCATTGCTATCGAATACGCCGATCTGGTATATAACGGGCGCTGGTACACCCCGCTGCGTGAGCACTACGATGCCTTCGTGCGCTCCACACAATCCAACCTGACCGGGGAAGTACGTCTTAAACTCTACAAGGGTAACATCATCATTGCCGGACGGCGTTCGCCCTATTCGCTCTATCGGGAAGACCTTGCAACCTTCGCAGAGGATACGGTGTATAACCAGCAAGATGCCGCAGGATTTATCCGGCTCTACGGCCTGCCGCTCAAAGTACAGGCATTGTTAAAAGGAGAAGGCCCAGCATCATGAAAACCAATCTCTACCTGATCCGTCACGGCGAAGCGGTCGTCAATGTGAAGCCCATCGTCGGCGGCATGCGCGGCGATACGGGCCTGACCGAGCACGGCGTGCAGCAGGCCGAACGGCTGCGCGACCGTCTGCGTGATACCCAGGAAATTAAAGCCGATATATTGATTGCCAGCACCCTGCCACGAGCACGCCAGACTGCCGAAATCATTGCGCCCGCGCTTGGCCTGTCGCTCACCTTCGATGAAGAAGTACAGGAAATGCGCGTGGGCGAAGCCGACGGCATGAGCAACAAAGATGCCTGGGAAAAATACGGCACCCCACGACTTGACCGCGATCCCTTCCGTGTCATCGCGCCCGGTGGCGAAAGCTGGAGCAGTTTTGTGTTGCGGGTTGCCAATGCACTCAGCCGTCTCACCCGCGAACATCAGGGTAAAACCATTGTGGTGGTCTGTCACGGTGGTGTGATCGATAGCTCGTTTATCTACTTCTTTGGGATGAACTCGCTGATGCCGCCTGTGGCAGGGTTCTATACCCACAATACCTCGATTACGCAGTGGCAGCAATATACCGACAGCTACGATGGTGGCACCCGCTGGCGGCTGATCAAATATAACGATATTTTCCACCTGCACGAAGTGGGCGTGAGCGAGTCGCTCGATTGGCGCTCGATAGCACCGCACACCGCCCGCAGTGGCGACCGTGCATCCGTTCCGCTGTTGACTGAGGAGCGCGACGAAGAATGAGCGGGTACAGTGTTATTGATGCAGGCGGTGTGACTGCACCGCAAGGCTGGCGGGCGGCGGGGTTGGCGTGCGGTTTGCGCTACAGTGGGCGGCCCGATCTGGCGCTGCTCGTGAGCGATGCGCCCTGTACGGCGGCGGCCCTCTTTACCACCAACTGCGTGAAGTCGGCGCATATTCTGTATGGGCAACCGCTGCTCCGGCGCAACCCGACCGGGATCCAGGCTGTGATGATTAATGCAGGCAGCGCCAATGCCTGCACTGGTGAAGCAGGTGTAGCGGCGGCGGCGACGGTAGCGCGGGCGGTCGAAACAACACTCGGCTTGCCCCCGATAGCGCCTTTGTCATGTCCACAGGCGTGATTGGGTTGCCGCTGAATGTTCAGAAGATGGTTGCAGGCATCGCGCAGGCAGCCCAGCAGCTTGATGTTGCCAATGCCCTCGACGCAGCCCGCGCCATTATGACCACCGACACCTACCCCAAGCAGCGTGCCGTGCGGGTTGACCTGCCCACTGGCGGGCAGATCTGCATCGGTGGGATGGCGAAAGGGTCGGGTATGATCCATCCCAATATGGCAACTATGCTGAGCGTGCTCACCACCGATGCCGCCATCACTCCGCCAGCGCTTGATGCTGCATTGCGCTATGTCACCGATCGCTCGTTCCACTGCATCAGCGTGGATGGCGACACCAGCACCAACGATACCGTGCTGGCGCTGGCCAACGGACGGGCAAGTACTCCCCTCATCAGCGATATTACCACCCCCGATGGGCAGGCGTTTGTGGCGGGCCTGCTGGCGGTGGCGCAACCACTGGCCCAGGAAGTGGCCCGTGATGGCGAGGGTGCCACGCGCTTTATCACCATTCGGGTGCATGGTGCGCCGAGCGATGCCGATGCCCGCACTGTAGGGCTGACCATTGCGAGGTCGCCGCTGGTGAAAACAGCACTGTATGGAGCCGACCCCAACTGGGGCCGCATAGTGTGTGCGGCAGGCTACAGCCATATCCCCGTAGAGCCAGAATGTATGGTACTGCGCTTCGGTGAGATGGTCGTCTTTGAGTACGGTGTACCGCTCGATTTTGATGAGCAGGCGGCACATGCTCTGCTTGATCAGCCAGATGTATTGATTGACCTTGACCTCGGATTGGGCGACGGCAGCGCGACGGTATGGACGTGTGACTTCTCGTATCAGTATGTCAAGATCAACGCCGAGTACCGTTCGTAGTGGCTGGCGGCTGCTGCTGCTGGTATGGCTGCTGCCAGTGCTGCTGGCGGCGTGCAACCTTGTATCAGAGTCAGCCGCCCCCACTCCCACCGCTACCGCGCTGCCGCCCCGTGTCGCAGCCGAACCAACTACCAACCCCGCTAACATTACCAATCCCGAAGGCTTCGCGCTCACACTGCCGCCCGGTTGGGTAGTAGCTGCCAACGAAGGGGCCGCAACGTTTGGCGGTGTGGTAACGCTCACTCCCGCAACGGTAGACACGAGCGCACCAACGCAGGCGGTTGTAATTGGGGTATCGGAACAGCCGCTGCTGGTCACCGATCCAATCACTACCGGAGCCACACTCGATGATGTACTGGACGAAGCACTGCAAACGCTGGAACTAGACCAGCAGACCGGCGAACGGAGCACGACCCGCATCAGCGGGCTTACTGCGCGTGTGGTTGAAATTGACACCCCACAATCGCAGCGACGGCTGGCAGTGGCGCGTGTGGATGATACCCGCTGGCTGGTGGTGTATGCGTATGCGCCCGTAGCACAATGGGATGCCGCCGCCGTGGATGCAGTGCTGCGTTCGCTGCGTGTGTTCGAGCCGTCGCTCGCCCTGCCGCCACCCTACCCACTCCCACCGGATGCTAGCAACCTGGCGCGGGTTGGCAATCAGACCAGCTTTGTAACCTCGCTCCCAATTGACGCGGTGATGGAGTTCTACCGCACCGCACTTGGTGCCGCTGGTGCCACCGAACGCACCGCCGTGACCTATGCGACGGCTGAAGAGTTTGAAATGGTCTTTGAAGGTTGGCCCCCTGCCAATGGTCAGGCCGTGCTTATTCAGGGTGGGCTAATATCGATAGAAAACGAAGTTGGTGCGATAGGGCAGACTGTTGTAACATTGCAACTGGAATAACACCATGGATTTACACAAACTATGGGGAGGGCGCTTTGCAGAAGGCACCGCCCCCGATATGGCGGCCTTTAACGATAGCTTTCCATTTGATCGGCGGATGTACACCCAGGATATTACCGGCAGCATTGCGTGGGCGCGGGCACTCGCGGCAGCAGGGCTGATCAGCGCCGACGAACGGGAGCGCCTTGTCGATGGACTAGAACAGGTACGGGCCGAGTTTGCCGAGGGGCGCTTTGTGTCGCAGACCGGCGACGAAGACATTCACACTGCCGTTGAGCGGCGGCTAGGCGAACTGGTTGGCGAGGTGGCCCGCAAGCTGCATACCGGACGTTCGCGCAACGATCAGGTCGCGACCGATATCCGGCTGTTCTGTCGCGAGGCTGCCGCATTGCTTGATACCCGACTGGCACTGTTGCAAGCGGCACTGGTTGAGCAGGCCGACCAGCACGCAGCATCGCTGTTGCCCGGTTACACCCACCTGCAACGGGCACAACCTGTCACCTTCGGGCACTGGTGCCTTGCCTATGTCGAGATGCTGGAGCGCGACCGGAGCCGCCTGCACGATGCCACCCGCCGCCTGGATAGTCTGCCGCTGGGGACCGGAGCACTGGCGGGCAACAGCCTTGGCATCGACCGGGCAGCGCTGGCGGCAGAACTGGGCTTTGCACAGCTTGCTACCAATTCGCTCGATGCCGTCTCCGACCGCGACTTCATCGCCGACCTGCTCTATACAGGTGCTTTGATCGGCGTGCATCTCAGTCGCCTCGCCGAAGACCTGATCCTCTATAGTAGCGCCGAGTTTGGCTTTATCGAACTGGCAGATGCCTATAGTACGGGTTCCAGCCTGATGCCGCAGAAAAAAACCCCGACAGCATGGAATTGCTGCGCGGCAAAAGCGGGCGACTGCTTGGGAATCTCATAACATTGTTAACTGTGCTCAAGGGGTTGCCAATGGCCTATAATAAAGATATGCAAGAAGATAAAGAGCCGCTCTTCGATAGCCTCGATACCCTCGACCTGGGGCTACGGGTAGCGGCGGCAGCAGTAGCTACAATGCGTATCAACACAACCCGTATGGCGCAAGCCCTCGATATGGCAATGCTTGCCACCGACCTCGCCGATGAACTGGTGCGGCGGGGGGTGCCTTTCCGCGCGGCACACGGCAAAGTGGGGCGACTGGTGCGGCGGGGCCTGGAACTGGGCGTAGATCTGCGTGGCCTGCCGCTGCACGAGTATCAGGCAGTACAACCCGACCTGGACGAAACGCTCTATACTATCTTTGATATGGGCCAGAGCGTAGCGCGGAAGGACAGTATCGGCGGTACGGCTCCACAACAGGTGCAGGCGCAGGTGGCCCGCTGGCGCGAACGACTGAACACGATGATATAACGTTCTCAACAAAAGGGGAATCCCGGTAATGACCGTTGTGCAAACACTGGATACACTGGACGCATCTTTATCGGTTTCGAAACCGTCCACCGTGGCAGCACTGCTACAGGACTGGCGCACACACGCGCTACGGCTTATTCTGCGGGCAGGGTTTGGGTTTGCTTCGATTGGAACGTGGCCCGCCATGTGGAGCGCATGGATTGATAATCGCCCACTCTACACAGCAGGCTACTTTCTGATCTGGTTGCTTCTGTTTGCGCTGGTTTTTGTGCGGGAGGTAAACTATACTTTGGAGCCAGTGTTATTGTCGGGATCTGTGCAGCGCTGGGCTTCAGTGTGCTCTACCTCTACGGCCTGTACGGGGCAGGGCGCTTTATCCTCTTTGCGATGATTATCTTTTTGCTGGTGCTGTTTGGGCAACGCGCCAGCTTGATTGGATTTACCGTAAGCTTGATCGCCATTGTACTCGTCGGGGGGGCATCGGCACTTAATATATTTGTATTACCGTATCAGATTGATATTTCGGCACTGCCCGAACGCTTGCGAACGCCCCCTTACATTCTGGCAGATACGGTTGTATTTGTCCTGTTTATTTCGGTCATTCTGGTGGGGTTGATCTCATTGCTCGACCGGCTGAGCACCAGCTTTGAAGAATCGGCGCAGGCCGCCCGCGCTGCCGAAGCCGCTCGCCAGCAAGCCGAAGCTGCCCGCGAACAGGCCGAAGCTGCCCGCGAACAGGCCGAACAGCACGCTGCTGCGCTGGCCCAGCAGACCGAAACCCTGCGCCGCACCGAGCAGCAACTGCGCGACCTAGTGCAGACGCTCGAAACGCCGACCGTGCCACTGGCGCACGGCGTGCTGCTTGCGCCACTGATCGGGGTGATTGATGCAGGGCGGGCCGAGCGGCTGACCGAGCGGTTGCTGTTGGATACCCAACACCACC
>JAAUSQ010000192.1 GCA_012033195.1 Chloroflexaceae bacterium | reverse complement strand
CAAGGCTGATACCGATAGGTACGGGCAGGGTGCCGTAGCGCTGCAAGCGAGCCGCCAGTGCCGCCGCCCCTGCATTATTAAAGCCCATCCGATTAATGAGCGCTTCGGACTGATACAGACGGAACAGGCGCGGGCGCGGGTTGCCCGCCTGAGCGTGCCATGTCACGGTGCCGACTTCGATATGCCCGAAGCCGAGCGCCGCCAGTGCGGGCAAGCCTTCGCCGTTTTTGGCATAGCCTGCTGCCAACCCTACCGGATTGGGAAAGCGGATACCGCAGACAGTGCGCTGCAAACGCGTAGCACTGCTGACCCAGCGTGCCCGCAGCAGACCAAGCAGCGGCGGCGCAGCGCTGATTGCTTCGAGGACACGCATTGCGCCATCGTGGGCCAGTTCGGGATTGTGGCGGGTGGTGTAGAAGACCAGCGGGCGCAGCACATTACGGTAGCGCATAGCTGCTCCTACTGCTTGAGGGAGCGTAGCGCAGCGGTGATACCAGCCTGCAACGAACCATAGGTTGTTATGTCGTGTAGCGTGATGCCAAGCTGGACAATTGATTGTGCGACGATGGGACTGATGCCAGTCATGATAACCCGTGCACCGAGGAGCCGCACAGCGCGAGCAGCATCAAGCATCGCCTGGGCAATCTGGCTATCAATCACATCCACACCGGTGATGTCGATGATGACGACGCGGGCGCGGTGCTGATCAACGCCGTGGAGCAGGGTGTCCATCACCTGATGGGCACGGTAGGTGTCGATGGCACCCACTAGCGGCATAATCAGGATGTGTTCGGCAATCGGGATCAGCGGCGTTGAAAGCGCCCGAATAACGCTGCGCTGCGCTTCGATGATGCGGATCTGAATCTCTTCGCGTTCCTGTTCGCGGCGCAGTTGCTCGGTGACATCGCGCACAATGACCGCAGCACCCTCGGCTTCACCAGTTGTATGGTACAGCGTAAAGGCCGATACATGAGCCGGGATGATGCTTCCGGTTCGGTCGCGTACCATCATCGTACCTTGCCACGAGCCTTCTTCGAGGATGGTTGGCACAAGGGTCATAAGGTTCAGGGTATCTTCGCTGGAGGGCAACCCATACAGGGCCGTCTCCATACCAGATGTGCCGATCATCGCACGATAGGAGGGGTTGGCATACGTTATCTCACGGCCTTTAAAGACGGCAATTCCATCGGGCGCGTTTTCTGCCAGTGTCTGGAAGAGGCGCAATTCGTGCTGCAAGTAGGCTTCTTTATTGTGGATCGGCTGCACGGTTATCTCGCGGAACAGGACGGCAACAGAGGCTACCTGGTTGGCACTATGCACAGGGAAAAGCATTGTAGCAACGGGAAGACCATCTGCCTCGTTTGATGAACTGCTATGGTAGTGCTGGGGTGGCAGCGTTGTTGAGACACCCTCACGCGCCTGCTCAAATGCCGCGATCATATCGGGGTGGTAGCTGGCGCGGTCGGCATACAGGTTGTAGGCAACAGGGTAACGACCTTCAGGCCATCCCATCAGATCGCTGACAAGCGTATTGGCAACCACAATCGTAGCGCCGGTATCAAAGAGCATCAGCGGCAACGGAAAGTCGTTGATCCAGGCCAGCAGCGACGGCAGCCCTATGGGTTGGGGCACAACGCTGGAACGATTGATGGGGTAGGCCATGGCCGCTACCTGATGTTCCAGTTCGGCGTTGCGCTGTCGCAGTAGCACCAGTTCGGTTTGTAATGCTGCGATGGTCTCCAACTCATTCATGGAATGTCCCTCTTCCATTGCAATGATGTTGACGGCTTGTAACACAAATAGCTTGCTACGGTTGCTTTAAGGTGTTCCAATGGGTCGTCTCTTCCTGAATAAAATAATCAACCAGCATCCGATACAACCGCTCGATCATATCGGGGTCGAGGTGGGCCGCCGTTGCCCATTCCCGACGTGGTACAAGCATTGCCTGCACACGGGCTTCGTCGCGCACATGGGCTTGCGTTGTTTTAAATTGTGCCGCGACACGTACGTACCGGGCACGCTGCCCGATCAGACGAATGATCTGTTCGTCGATGCGATCAATTTCGGTTCGGATATCGGCAAGGCTGGTGCAGGCTTCCGGTGGTTTCACAGCTTCGCGCTCCAAGTTTATTGCTCCCTTTATTAAAACGGCTCTACGCCCCATTCTGCCAACTCTTCCACAAATTGTTCAAGATCGTTCACTGTACGTAGTTTTGCAATGCGACTTAACAACTGGTTGCGGTTTGCATCGCTGGCGATCACAGCACGTTCGAGGTATTGGTGCACGTACAGCTTGAGCCAGTCCATCTGCTCGGTAGTCAGTGGTTCAGTCCGAAAATAAATCTCGACAACTTCTGCCAGTTTGCCCGTCTGCTCATCGAGCCAGAAGCGGGGGGGCTTGGCAACTTTGAACGGATAGGGATACTCTGGATTGGACGCAAAGACAAACGGGCCGATCTGCTCAGGTTCTTCTGTAGTCATGTTATACCAACCTTGCCTGTTATTTTAAATGCTCTTCTCTCATGGTACGCCAGAAATTCGGTAAAATAGCATGTATTGTTACTTCCAACGAGCGGATTGAGGCGTGCCCCTTTCGGGCGGGAAGCGGGGTATAGAACCGCAGGCTAGGCTATCCCCCTCCCCTGGCCCCGCTCCCACTGATAGGGAGCAGGGCCATATTCAGTACTTTAAGGGCGGGTGGCGGATTGTTTTAGCGTGGCGACATACCCAGCGCTTCATAGAGCCGTGCAAAGTTGAAGTGCTCATTCATCAGCGTGGTGAAGCGGTCGAGCTTGGGTGCTTCGTGGAAGCGCACCTTACCAAACACCTCCTCGGTCCGCTCTACGGCACGCAGGGTATCATCGGGCACCACAATGATGGGCACCTGTACATCTTCGGCCCGCACAATCACCCGCATCGAAGGGCCAATATCACCCGTCAGGATCAGGACACTGGTGCTGGTTTCCAGTGCGACTAGTTGCAGATCAATGCGGTCGCCACCCGTAATGACAGCCTTGTTCGGGTTGCGGCGAAAATGCATCAGCCCTGGCCCGGAGGTCATTGCACCGATCATCAGCGACTCGACCGGACGGTTGCACCATTCGCGCTCACCAATCAGTTCGCCCCCCAGATGCTCATATAGTTCCCGGACCGTCACACTTGCCAGCAGTCGATCCTGGGGGAGCAGGCCAAGCACAGGGATGCCTTGCTGTTCGAGGAAGGGCACCACCCGCTCACGGACATAGTCAAGCTGTGGCAATTCGATGTGATTGAGCAGCACACCAAGCAGCCGATCACCGATGAAGCGCTTGACGGACACGATAATATCGACGCTATGGAGCGAACGGTAGCGGGCAACAAGCAGGCCAGCGCCGTTCAGCAGTTCAATCACCTGCATGGCGGTAAGGTTGACGAGCGCACCTTCGGCCCACGTATTGGCCCCTTCGACGACCACCACATCTCTATTTTCGGAGATGGCAGCAAACGCATCCTGTACCTGCTGCGTGTAGGATACCTGTTTGCCCTGCATAATAGTTTCGATGACACTTGGTGTAATCGCCACCGGTGCCATCTGCTTGATCGGATCGGACAGGTTGAAGGTCTGCCGAATCAGTTCGGTGTCTTCGTCGGTGCCGCTTTCGGTGGTGCGCACCGCCGAGACACTCAGGGGCTTCATATAGCCTACTCGCAAGCCGTCGTTGTGCATGCGCTGTAGTATCCCCATGCTCACGGCACTCTTGCCGACGTAGGTCTCCGTTGACGCAATATACAAAGTACGCATGGGCTAACTCCTTTACTTCCTTTATTTGAGGATAATGCGAGCATCCAGTACCACTGTACCCTCGCCCTTATTATAGACCACCAGGGGGTTGATATCCATCTCAACGATTTCGGGAAATTCGGTAACAAGCTGACTGACCCGCAGCACCACTTCTTCGATAGCGGCAAGGTCGGCGGGTTGGTCGCCGCGCACACCCCGCAGCAGCGGGAAGGTACGGATCGAGCGGAGTTGCTCGCTGACCTCCTGCTTGCTGATGGGCGCTAGCCGGAAGGCCACATCACGCAGCACCTCGACATAGATGCCCCCATCCCCACCGCAACCAGCGGGCCAAATTGTGGATCGCGGCTAACCCCCACCAGCAACTCGCGGCCTTTGGGGGCCATCTCCTGAATGAGCATCCCCCAGATACGGGCATTGGGGCTGTACTTGCGGGCGCGGTATTCGATCAGTTCGAAGTTGTCGCGCACCTCGTTAGCATCCTTCAGCCCAACTTTGACACCGCCGATATCACTCTTGTGCAGAATATCGGGGCTGCTGATCTTCATCACGATGGGGTAGCCAATTTCGCGGGCAATCTCGACCGCTTCTTCGGGTGAACGGGCGAGGCGGCTTTTGGGCAGACGCATCCCGTAGGCTTCCATCACTTCGCGTGCTTCCAGTTCGCCCAGTTCGACACGGCCCGCCGCACGCACTTGCTCAAACATGGTGCGGACACGCGCCTGATCAACGGTAAAACGAGGTGTATTCCGGGGCGGGGCGCTGCTGCCATGCGCTATAGCGGGCCATTGCTGCCAGTGCGCCAACGGCCCGTTCGGGAAAGGCATAGCTCGGAATGCGGTTTTCGTTCAGGATACGCAGCGCTTCGGTGAGGCTGACCGCGCCCATAAAACTTGCCAGCACCGGCTTGTTGCTTTCGGCAGCCAGCCGTGCAATGACGCGGGCTGTCTCTGCGGTGTCGGAGGCAGCCTGCGGGGTGAAGAGCACAATCACCGCATCTACGCCAGGGTCGGCCAGCGCTGCCTTGAGTGCGGCGTGGTAGCGGTCGCTGCGGGCATCGCCGATCACGTCAATCGGGTTAAAAAAGTTGGCGGTCGCGGGCAACTTCTCGCGCAGGGCGTTGATTGTTTCGGCGGTCAGGTCGGCCATTTTGAGTATGCCGGTGCGCTCTATCGCATCGGTGGTGATGATACCTGGCCCGCCCGCATTGGTGACGATAGCAACACGGTTGCTCTGGAGCGGCGGTTGATAGGCGAAGGCCAGCGCAAAGTCAAACAGTTCTTCCATCGAAGCGGCGCGTAGGATGCCGCTCTGCGAAAAGGCGGCTTCGTAGGCGCTTTCGCTGCCGGTTAGCGAGCCAGTGTGCGACGATGCCGCACGGGTGCCCGCCGAGGTGGTGCCGCTCTTGATGGCAACAACGGGTGTTTTTCTGGTTGTTTTGCGGGCCACCTCCACAAAGCGCAGGCCATCGTTGATGCCTTCGAGATAGGCCAGAATAACTTTGCTGTGGGGGTCTTCGCCCCAGGCTTCAAGCAGCGTGACTTCGTCAACATCGGCTTTGTTGCCCAGGCTGACAAAGCGCGAGAAGCCAATGCCGCTGGCTTTGCTCCAGTCGAGGATGGCGGTGCAGAGCGCACCCGATTGGGACATAAACGCAATCTCGCCTGCGTCGGGCATCAACCCGGCAAACGAGGCATTCAGGCAACTGAGGGTGTCGATGATGCCCAGACAGTTGGGGCCGACCATCCGCATATTATATTGTTTGACACGGGCCAGTAGTTGTTGTTCGAGCTTTTTGCCTTCGCCGCCAACTTCTTTGAATCCGGCGGTAATGACAATTAGGCCGCGCACGCCTTTTAGCCCACACTGCTCAACAACTTCCAGCACATACTGCGAGGGAATCACGATCACGGCCAGGTCAATCGGGTGTGGTACATCCAGGACGGACGGGTACGCTGTGCGTTCCAGGATACGTTCGGCTGTAGGATGAATTGGAAAGATATCGCCCGCAAATCCGTTGGACACAATGTTTTTGAGTACCTGGTGTCCGAGCCGTTCCGGGCTTGGGGAAGCCCCGACGACTGCGACCGATCTGGGAGCGAAGATTGCTTCTAGCATAACGAATTGCACCTTTCTGGTTGCTGTCGGATTGCCCTGTGTTGCCGACAGACCCCGCTGTGCCCAACTCTATGATAGCCCACCATCGGAGTGGGTGCAAATAAGCTACCGATTGAAAGCCTCGATAATAGCTTGCATCCGCTGCTGATTGACGCCAAGGTCGGAGCGCCCCATACGTGCAGCGGCCCGAAACTCGATGCTACTGCGGTCGGGCGGCAGGTAGAACTCAACATCATCACCAAAGCCAAAGACACGGGAACGAAACTGAATATGGATGTAATCGGGTTGATTGACAAGAACCGTGCTGCGGGGCATTGCCGCCACAATTGCAAGCAGGCGGGCGTGGGCGTCCTGGCGGCTGCCATTATAGATGAGCGGCTGCATCTGAAATTCGGGCAGGGTTACCGCCTGCGTTGCTACGCAGTTGGGCGTAGCGGGGCATGGTTGCAGCCTGCCCTCGCGCACCCCCAAGTTCGCGGGGGGTTGGTCGGTGCGGGCAGTTATGGCAACAATGGTACCTCCCAACAGAATCAGTCCGAGCATGATTATCAGGGCGTTACGGATTATTTTGATCATTGTGTTCCTGTTTTCTCTCTAGCTATCAATATATACCAAAGGCACCGTCGGGGGAATGAAGTCCCCGGCTATGCGGTACGAAGTCCGCCTGCGCGGAGCGGGTGCACCTATTGCCCCTCGCCTGCCTCGCCGACATACCACAGCTTCAGGTTGCCATTGCCAAGCGCGGTTGCAAGCAGGCTGCCATCGGGTGAGAAGGTGACCCACGCGCCGGAGGACTGCGGTTCTAGCGTGAGCAGCGGGCGGGCACCGGGCATGCGCCAGAGTCGAACAGTTTCGTCTTCTGCTCCACTCGCAAGAATGTTGCCAGCCGGATTGAAAGCCAGCGACCGTACCTCGCTGGTGTGCGCGTCGAGTACCTGCTGTTCGGTGGCACTGGCAACATCCCACAGGCGCACGGTAGCATCTTCCGCGCCGCTGACTAGCAGTTGCCCGTCGGGGCTAAAGGCCGTAGGGAGGACCCAGCTTGTATGACCATACAGAATAGCAGCCGTTTCGAGGCGGGCTAGGTCCCACACTCGCACGGTCAGGTCAAGCGACCCACTGGCAAGCAGGGTTCCATCGGGGCTGTACGTTACACTCTCGATCCAGTGTTCGTGGCCTGTCAGCAGGGCGGTCTGTTCGGCGCTAGCGATGGTCCACAGGCGCACGGTGGCATCCTTTGAGCCACTGGCGAGGGTCTGCCCATCGGGGCTGAAGGCCACAGCGGCAACCTCATCGGTATGACCAGTCAGGGTGGCAAACGCAGCGGTGTCGGTGCCACGGAGCGGGAGCTGCCACAGCTTGATGGTGCCATCTGCCGAGCCAGTCGCGAGCAGGGTACCGTCGGGCGAAAAGGCAACCGAACGGACGGCGGCGGTGTGCTCGCTGAGGGTGGCGATGGGTTCGCGCGTTTGCATGTCCCACAGCTTCGCCGTAGCATCTGCCGAAGCGGTCGCCAGCAGGGTGCCGTCGGAATTGAAGGCAGCGGCCCACAGCCCGCCCGCGTGCCCGCTGAGGGTGGCAATCTCTTCGCCAAACGAATAGGGCACTGCTGTTGTGGTAGGGGTGGCGGTAGGTGGTGACGGGCGTTGCGGTAGCGGTGGGTAGTTCGGGGTGGCGGCGGTGGTCGGTGCGGTGGTTGGGACACTAGCAACTTCGGTTGGGGCGGGCGCGGGTGCGCTGCTACAGGCGGCAAGCAGGGCCGCACTGCTGATTAGTAATGTTAGCATTATGGTTCGCATAGGGTTCCTCTTTACCAATGGTTGTACTGTGCAGCCCGGCGCTGAAGCACCGGACTGATACAAAAAGCCCCTGTGAGGCTGTCGCCTAGTTCGGCACTTTGCGCTGTGCACTTTGGTGTCGCCTGCCCGGTTGCAGAGCTAGCGCACGATGCGTGGCAGGTAGGCAACTGGTTCGATGCGTGGCAATTGTACCAGAGCAAGCTCGCTCAGGCGACGAAAACGGGCACGCCCGATATGGCCTGTTATGGTGAAGGTGCCGCGTGTGTCATCCTTCCAGATAAGCTCGGTGCGGCGCGTCGTTGGGGTCATAGCTCATCAGCCGCAATTGCTCGGTATCGCTGACCAGACGGGTATCGAAGCTCAGCGAAATGGTGGCGGCGCGTTCGATAATGAAGCCGGGTTGCACCACGCCATCCTGAAACGTTTCGAGCACCAGTGCCCGCCCTGCAAAGCCCCAATCAGCATTCAGGGGGCGGGTCGGGCCTTCGGGCAGGTCGGTGAGGGTGATGGTGCTTGGCTTGAGCACCGCGCCACGTGGGATGGTAACCGAGACGGTATAGCCGCGTGTGTCAGTGAGTACCAGTACGCCACCGCGTTCGGGTGTTACCTGGATTTCGACACTCTCGCCAACTGGTGCGGCAGCAACCGGGGTGGCAATGCTGGCAGTGTTGTTGAAGCGGTTGGGGTCGAACTGCTCGGCCCGTACCGCGACGGTGTTGGTGATAGTGCCTGCTCTATTGGGTGTGACAACCAGCATAATGATACGGCTGGTGCGGGCGGCAAGGGTGCCCAATGCACAGTAGATATTATTCTCATCTGGTTCGTAGATGGCAAACTGACAGGTGGGCGGGGTCGGGCTAACACTGCCGAAGCTGATGCTCTCTGGGAGCGTATCGACCAGTGTGACACCGGTTGCATCGAGCGGGCCATTGTTGCGTACGATGATGGTATAAGTCATCGGGCGACCAGCCACCGGGAAGAGGGTATCGGTCTGAGAAACGGTGAGGTCGGCCCCTTCGGTCTGGTCGGTGCTGGTGGTAAAGGTGCGGATTGCGCCGCGTGTGGTGCCGGTGCGGTTGCCAGCAATCACGCGGTAGTAGTAGGTGGTGCCTGGGAGCAGGTCGCTCAGGACGCTTTGCACAGGAATGGGGCCATTCTCGCCACGGGTGAGCGGCGCTGTTGCCGTAAAGTCATAGGTCGGGTCGATGCCCCATTCAAAGATGATGGTGGTCGGAAGGCCGCGTGGGTCAACAATGGCGTTGAGGATTGCGGCGGTGCGGGTGATACCGGTGGCTGGTTCGGTGCTGGCCTGCGGCGCTTCGGCAAGCGCCGTGGCAGCGACGGGATAGGAGCCGGACGGCAGACCAGCAATACAGAAGGTGATGGACAGCAGCAGGCCAGGGTACGGCGCAATGTGGGCGACAGGTTCACAGAGATTGCTCCTTAACGGGTAGTGTGCCGATGATGGACATCGTTGCTATTGTACCGCGCCTGGTAACGATGCGACTTCAAAAAACATCTTTTTCTTGGCGCTCATGTAATAGCCTTTGAATATCCATGCGATGCCCTCCCTACACAGCTAACGATTATCAAGTATTTGGGCGATCGTCCCTTCCAACCGATCAGCTTGCACCCATGT
>JAAUSQ010000191.1 GCA_012033195.1 Chloroflexaceae bacterium | reverse complement strand
CGTTGCTGCACAGTTGCGACCCGTTCGCGCAGGCTGCTTGTCAGCGCCTGGGCGGTTGCGGTGCATCCGGTGACGGCCCCAACCATCTCAATGGTTTCGAAAATGCCGTCGAGAGTGGTTGGCTCAAGCGAGAGAATACGTGGCTCGCCGCCGAGGTCGCGTACAGCGTGGCGCACCTGATCGAACGCAACGGCACACACTTCACATAACGCCTGGGTCAGGATCAGGGTGGGCTGAAGCTGGTGTAGCAACGTTGCGTCCAGATGATAAATCGAGAGTTGTTCGCGCACCTGTGCGCTGACAATCGCATCGATCTGGGCCGAGCTAAGGCCGGTATGGGGCATGGTGCTGCTGGTAATGACCGGCTTTGTACACGCATCGGGTGGGTAGTCACATTCGTGGGTGACGGCAACCACTTGCTCACCAACCTAGGGCATAGGCAATTTCGGTGGTACTTGGCAGTAGTGAAACAATCCGCATACACATAGACTCCTTGCGCACAGTTTAGATATTCTGTTATGTAGTATACCAGCGTCCGTCTGCGCTCCTCGTGCCATATGTCACGGTACCGTAATAGTCACTGACCAGTCGGCTATTGTCGAGATATTAGCTCTGTGTTACAATCGCCGCAGGATGAACGGTGCAGCGTTGCTTATGTCGTCTTACGGATGTAATAATCGGTCGATGCACAGATTGAGACACTCGTGGCATCGGTGACAACGCCGAACACCTCGATTGTAGCTCCGACAGCAATATGCTGGTCAACCTGTCCTTCGCACGGCAGCATGCCCTGCGCCCAGATAGCGTTATAGCGACCCTGTTCCGTTTCGATCACATAGGCGCATAGGCCATCGAATGCACAATCATCGATTGTATCAACAACTGGCCCGCTGATCTGCATTTCCTGGTTGACAGCAGGTGCGCCGTTGTTGGTGGTGCCGGTCGCAATGGGAGAGCCACAGGCGCTGATAAGCAGCACCAGGATGCCTAGCATAAATGTATAGAGTTTGATCAGCACAACAATACTCCTTGTACATCGGTTACGCCCAACGGGTGCGTGGTGGTCGGTTCTTACTGGTCATGCAGACGCATACACCTACACGAAGGTTCCGCTGCTTGGGTCGCTGGATGGACAGCACGTCAATGTACACTACAGCATAGTCTGGCACCTGTTATGGAATGCACTGAAGCCCGCCAACTGATTGACCGGGGCATTGCGCCCGGTTCACATACACGGGAACAGGCACAGCTTGGTTTTCATCTGGCACAGTGTCCCGCGTGCCAGTCGTACCGCGACCAGAGCACGCTGTTGCTGGCAAGCCTGCTTCAGCAGCCAGTTGCCGCGCCACGTTCCCGGTTGCCACGCTACCCCGGCACGGTCGGTGAGATTAAGCGCCCGGTACGGGTTGCCGCTACTGCCGCTGCGCCACGCCGTAGCCTGCGCCGCGTTGATGGCCTGCGGTTGCTGGCAAGTGTGATGGCGGGCCTGCTGCTGGTAGGGTTTATTTATCTGGCGGGGCTATTGTTTCGTACCAGCGAAAACCTCGACGCGATGATTGTGGAGCCGCTCCCCACGGCACAGCCCGATGTGGCACCGGCGGTGACCAGCACGCCCGAATCAGCAGCGGGTAATGGTCTGGCGCTGTTGCCGCCGCTGACCAGTGCAACACCCGAACCGACGCCAACATCGCTACTGGTGGGGGTGGCGGCTACTGCAACCCGCCCGACGGTACCAGCGCAGCCAGGGAAGCAGCCCGGCGGCAGTATGATGTTTGCTGTGCCACGCACCAATATGCCCACCGCGTGGCCCACCATCCAGGGTATACCGTTCTTCGGGCCACGGCTGCCAACGCCAACCGACCTGGCCCCACCGCCAGCCGGTGAAGCCGTAACCATTCTGCTGCTCGGCACCGACCGCCGCCCGAATGAGACCGATGTACCGCGCACCGATGCTGTTATGCTGGTGCGAGCCGACCCGCAGCAGCAGCGCATTGCCCTGCTCTCGTTGCCGCGTGACCTGTGGGTAGAGGTGCCGGGGGGCTATGGCTATAGCCGCATCAATGCAGCGTATGTGCTCGGTGAGGTGACGGGCTACCCTGGCGGCGGGATGGCGCTGGCTCGCGATACTGTAGCGGCGCTGCTGGGGATGCCTATTGATTATGTGGTGGTGGCCGACTTTATGGGCTTTATTGCTATGATTGATGTGCTGGGCGGCGTGACAGTGCATGTTGAAACCGAACTGTACGATGCACAGTTCCCCACGATGGACTATGGCTACACCGTGGCACACTTTGTACCGGGGTTGCAGCAGATGGATGGACAAACGGCCCTGATGTATAGCCGCATCCGCCACCCCGACAGCGACTTTATGCGTATCCGTCGCCAGCAAGTGGTTGTTGCCGCTGTCGGGGCGCGTCTGCGCGAGCGCGGCGACGTGCAGAATGTGCTGGCTGCCGATAGTATTACCGGGGCGTTGCTGCCATTTGTCCGCACCGATATGCCCCGCGAACGGATGGTCGGATTGTTGTGGAGCCTGCGTGAGTTTCGGCTCGAACGGGTGGAACGTTACGCAGTGGATGGCACGATGGTTTCGTCGGGTGTCGGGGCCGATCTGTATGCACTGGTGCCCATTCCAGGGGCGCTTGAGGCACTGACGGCAGGCTTTCGCGGAGGAGGCACGCCGCTGCCCTAGGCAGATCGTAGGAAAAGTTGTTATACCTTCGTTCTTCTCATAAAGGCGTCAGCCGTTTGTCAGTCGGTTGAAGCAGCGGAATTGGCTTTTTTAGTCGGTAATACGTTGATATAATATTTTGAGAACTGATAAAAAACTGATACTTGCATTATGCTGAAAGTCATGATAGACTTTTACCGCATATAAATAATTAAAGTACAGTTTATATGTTCTACCCTGTGGTAGAGAACCATATCGGTTATCAAAGCAACAGTTATCCTGACAAGGAATGGCCCAAGCATCCATATCGCTCGATGTCACACGATAACCCTACATACAAGCATAGGACATCACTCATTGGTAATCGCCGGGTATTCTTGATAAGCGTGAGGTAACCCGCTCCATGACAGAGCATCAAATTGATAATTTACAAACATCAATCCAGAATGATCTGAAGTCGCTCCAACAACGCGCTAACGAACAACGTCACCGCCATAAACAGGCCGCTCACTCGTTCGACCGTCTCACTCAGGCACTGCTGCCATTGATCGCCTCTCCTGTCGCCACACTGCGCCGGATGCCCACGCGTTACCTACTGCATGCTGTTGTTGCACTGGCCGTACCAGTTGCCGTTGGCTTAAGCCATCTGCCGGCCCGTCCACTCCAGCCGACTGTGCCCGTGTCGCAAGAACTGGCCCTGGAAGCACCTATGGGGCTTGGCCCGGTAGCGATTGAAGGCGCAATGCAGCTTCCCGTCGGTGACCCACCGTTGCAGGATCTGGAGGCCATTCCGGTGCCGCTCTCGCTGACATCCCGCAGCGAAGCACTGGCACCGTTTATTGTGCCTGCTGCGGTATCGGGTGGGAGCGAGGCACGCCTGCGGAATGGCCCCGGTCTGGAATATGATGCGATTGGTGCGCTGGAAACCGGCACCAATCTCCAGGTGATGGGGCGCTATGGTGAGTGGTTGCAGGTGCGCCAAGGTGAAGGCGAGCCGATCTACTGGATTGCTGCCGAACTGGTTGATCTGCGTGAAGCAACCATCTTCTCGCTGTTCGAAGTGCCAAGCGCTCAGATTCCGGTTGCGCCGCCGCCCAAGGTAGCGACGGTGGTTGAGTCGAACCTGAACCTGCGCGATGGCCCTGGCACCAACTATGTCTCGATGAGTAAGCTCGAATCGGGGCAGCAGGTGGAGCTGGTGGAGCAGTATCAGGACTGGCTGCATATCAGTGCCGATGGGGTGGATGGCTGGATTAGCTCACAGTTTGTCTCGATGCAGGAAGGCGTGATCGAGCGCGTGCCTGCAACCGAAACTGTCCCCGACCCCAACCCGGCCATGGTTGCGACCATCAACGATAATCAGGTGAACCTGCGCCGTGGCCCTGGTACCTCGTACGAGAAGGTGGGCGCGGTGGATTCAGGCGCAGCCGTGGATGTGCTGGCTCGCCACAAGGAATGGTTCCGCGTGCAGTTGAGCGATGGCACCAAGGCGTGGGTGTTCAGCGACCTGCTGAATATGGACGCGATGGTACGCCGCCGCGTGCCCTACACCAACGATATTCCGGCTCTGCCCACTGTGGCACAGCGTCCGGCGGCTCCGGCGGGTGGTCGGGCGGCTCCGGCAGCAGCGGCTCCGGCTCCAGTCTATGCGCCCGCAAGTGGCGACGTTGCGAGCTTTGCCCTGCAATTTGTGGGCTACCGCTACGCCTGGGGTGGCTCCAGCCCGGCCGGGTTCGATTGCAGCGGCTTTACCTCGTATGTCTATCGTCAGTTTGGCATTGGTCTGCCGCATAGCTCGTCGGCACAGTTTAGCTCGGCCTACGGTGCGCCGATTGGTAATATCGGCAACCTGGCACCGGGTGACTTGGTCTTCTTTGCGGGCACGGCAGGCCCCGGCATTACCCACGTCGCCATTTATATAGGTGGCGGTCGTATTGTCCACGCGATGGCTCCGGGCCTGGGTGTGCAGGTATCTGACCTGTACTCAAGCTACTGGATTAGCCACTACTACGGCGCTATTCGCCCATATCGCTAGGTACAGCACAACACGTCCTGCGCGGCGTGTGCTACGGAGGGGTGACTCACAAGAGTCGCCCCTTCTTGTTATTCTGGGTATTCTGCCGTACAATCGGGGCAGGACAATCCACCCAAACTAGCCTGAAACAAGGAGTGTGAGTGTTATGAAAGCTCTCGTATTGAGTGGCGGCAAAGGCACGCGCCTGCGCCCTATCACCTATACTAGCGCCAAACAGCTTGTTCCAGTAGCAAACAAGCCCGTATTGTTCCGCGTCATCGATGCAATCTGTGAGGCGGGCATTGATGATATTGGCATTGTGATTGGTGATACTGGCAATGAGATCCGCAAGGCCGTTGGTGATGGGCGGCGCTGGAATGCACGAGTTACCTACATTCCGCAAGATCAGCCGCTTGGACTGGCGCACGCTGTAAAAATTAGCCGCGATTTCCTCGAAGACGAGCGGTTTGTGATGTTCCTCGGTGATAACTGCATTCAGGGCGGTATTACCCCGCTGGTGCGCCAGTTTACGCAGGGGGCCGCCAACGCGCAGATTGTGCTGAAGCAAGTGCTCGATCCACGTCAGTTTGGGGTGGCCGAACTGAGCGAGCAGGGGCAGGTGGTGCGCCTGGTTGAAAAGCCACGCGAACCACAGAGCGATCTGGCGCTGGTGGGCATTTATCTGTTTGACGCGCATATCTGGGCGGCGGTCGAGTCGATCCGGCCTTCGTTCCGGGGCGAGCTTGAAATTACCGATGCTATTCAGTGGTTGATTGACCACGGCTACCGGGTTGACCCGTACCTGCACGATGGCTGGTGGATTGATACCGGTAAAAAAGACGATATGCTGGAAGCGAATCGGCTGGTGCTCGAAGAGCTTGAGCCGGCTATCCTGGGCTATGTTGACCGGGACTCGCAGGTGACCGGGCGCGTGGTAATCGAGCGCGGGGCCGAGGTCATCAATAGCACGCTGCGCGGGCCAGCCATTATCGGGGAGAATACACGCATCATCAATTCGTATGTGGGGCCGTTCACGTCAATCTATCACAACTGTCTGGTGGAAGATAGCGAGATTGAGCATAGCATCATTCTGGAGCATAGCCGGGTGCGCGACCTGCCGCACCGCCTGGAAGAGAGCCTGGTGGGGCGCAATGTGGAGATCGGGCGCAGCGCACTCAAGCCGCGTGCGTATCGGCTGATGCTGGGGGATAATAGCAGCGTGGGGGTGTTGTAGGGGGGCGAACGCAGCGCAAAGCGCAAACCCAGCCCGCGCAGGCGGGCTTCGTATCAGTAGCCGGGGACTTCAGTCCCCCGGCGGCGCTTCCGCGCCCCGCGCCTACTTCCATCCCCCGGCGGCGCTGCCCGGCCAAGCGGCAGTTTTACACATACCACCGGACAGCCACCGTGCGAGGGAGGTGCGGTTTCGAACCGCACGCGGCTGCAAGCCGTGCCTACCGCCCCACCACACGTGGCAGGTGTACCTGCTGGAGTGGCCCCTGCACCAGCACAAACTCGCCTGTTGCGGTGGTCTGGATGGTGACGCGGCTGTTGGCCGGGTCGTAGGTGTAGCTGCGTCCGATATGCTGCCAATGCTCATCTGCACGTCGATACAGCCAGAGCGGGCGCTCAGCGAGGTTGGCGGTGTAGATCGGGTCGTACTCCACGATGATTGAGATCGGCTGTGCAAATGCGAAGCCGTCAAGCGGCGCGGTGGCAGTGGTTGCGCCGTTGTAGGCATCCAGCCGGAAGGTGCGTCCGGTCATAGGTCAGTTCGCCCGTGATCGGTAGGGTTGGTGTGGTCAGCGCGGTATAGCTGATGGTGGTGGTACGCTGCACGGCTCCCGCTGGTAGCCCAACCTGGATAAATGGCTGTCCCGCTGCATTGCGGAGTACTCCCGGCTGATGCGGTGCGACGGTGACCTGCCCATCGTTGCCAATCGCAGGCGGTAGCGTTGGTACCGGTGTCGGGGTGCTGGTTGGCGTGGCGGTGGCGGTTGCCGTCGCCGTTGGTGATGGGATGTTGGTAGCGGTGGCCGTCGGTGACGGGGTCGGGGTCTGGGTAGCCGTGGGCGATGGTGTGCGCGGTGGCACCTGCCGCACATAGATTGGTGCGCCGCCGATGTTGAGCCGCACGGCGTCGCCCTCCTGAGGGGCTGCCACTGCGCCGCCATTCATATTGATAACGCTGACCGTGTGCCCCGGTTCGAGCGGCAGCAGCACGCTTTCGGTACCACTGTTGCGCCAGATGATATCAACCAACGTGCCGTCGGGGAGTTGCGCCCGAATATCGAAGCGGGCTATGGGCGACGATTGCGCGTTTGGGTTGTGGGCGTAGGTGTTGAGCGGCCCCGGCCCAACATAACGCGCCCCTTCAAGCGTGCTTTCCATCACCCGGTAGGCGGTGTAGGCCATCTTGCGGCGGTAGTTGGTCAGGCGTGTGTCGATAATGCTATGTCCGCCCCAGAACGCCTGATCGCCGTCGAACTTATCCTCAAGCTGAAAATAGCTGACGTGTGCCAACCCCTGCGCCAGTGCGATAGCGTGGGTGCGTATCAGATAGCTCGCCTGCTCATCCTCCGACTTGCACAGGCTATCGTTGCTGAGGGTCGCGCCATCGCGGGTGGGCAGGCGGTAGCGGCTCAGGCTGCTGTCTGTCTCTGCCGTCGCCAGCAGCGTCGAGCACGTTGACCAGCCTACCTCGGTAATCCAGATCGGGCGCGGCCCACCGCCATACTGCTGCTGCCGTGCGGCCATCCATTCGCGGGTGCTCTGCAAGCGGCCCCACAGCGTTATTTTTGAGACCAGCCCCGGCGCGTCGGGTGCAACGTCGGGCATATAGGGGTGAATTGCCATGATATCAAAGGCGTTCCAGGCGGCAGGCACCGCGCTAAAGACCTGGCTATAAAAGCGCAAGCCATCCTGATGACCCTTGCCATCGTTCCACGAGCCATCAAAGACATACACCCCACCGATGGCAACCAGGGCAGTCGGGTCGGCCTCCTTGATGGCGGTATAAGCTGATAGCAGCAGATTGCCGAATTCGACGGGCGTACCGGGCCATGTTTCCCAGGCGTTCGGCTCGTTCCAGACCTGCCACACCGCCACACGCGGCGAGCCTTCCGCATCATACGCGCCGTCGCCGTCGTAGCGCTCCACAATCTTGCCGAGCGTGTTGGCGAAGTCGGGCAGGTAGGTGCTGGCAGGCGGGCACCAGAACGGCTCGACGCGGGTGCCCTGGGCGGCGTAGCGGTTGCGGCGGTCGAGGCAGTCGGTCACACGTGCCCATTCGGGTGTGGTCGAAACCATCCCGATAATGCCATAGCCCGCATCGGCGGTCAGCTTCAGGCGGCGGTCGTACTCATCAAACTCGCGCGCCTTGCGGCGGAGACCTTCGATATTCGCCCAGCTAATCTCTTCCCGCGCCCAGGGAATGCCTGCCTCGCGCCCCAACGCTGCCAGCACGGGCGTACCGTCAAATATGATCGTCCCATTGGCATCACGCACCGTATCGTTCCAGATACGCTCGAAGCCGGTAAAGTAGGTATTCATGCCAAAAAAGCCCACCTGTGCAGGCTGGTTGCTCGCGGCGGGTACTGCTGGTACAGGTGTTGATGCGGCATCAGCATGCGGCAGGGCGTGCGGGTTGCCAGCCAGGGGCAGCAGCAGCACGCCGATCACTAGCAACAGGCTGATACCCAGGCGATAGTGCTTGTACATTCTGTTACTCGCTTTATTTCAGTTGGTTTGCAGAAACATACTCCATTAACGTAAAAGCTCGGTATTCGCGCACACGCCCCAATTATATTGGATCATGTGCCCAAGCGCGGCAGGCTGTACAATGTGTACAACAGGATTGGTGGTATAATCATACAAACACCAATGACAATCGGTCAATGGTGCATCGATAGACTCTCCTTCGAGACGCATTATACCTTGAGTGGCAACTCTGAAGCGGCATCGCGTTGATGCTAGACGCACAATGCTTGTGCATTGGATCATCCATGGACTGAGAATTGGACACATGATCTATGGCGAGTGCGACGGTTTATGACATTATGCGACTGGCATTGCCAGCAGAGGCTGCGCTGGTCGCGGGTTCAGCGGGCCTGATGCATCAGGTAACGTGGGTTGCTACACTGCGTGCAACCCCGCCCGTGTTTGCCGATGTGCGCGGCGGCGAACTGGTCTTGCTTTCAGTTGATGCCGCTCGGAGCATCGACCCGCGCCTGACCCTAGCAACAATGGTGCGGCGCTTGGTGCAGGTGCCCGTCTCGGTGGTTGCCGCAATTGGCGAGATTGACGAGGCCGACATCGAAGCCGCCAATCGGGTAGGACTGCCGCTGATCCGCATGCCTGCCGATAGCAATGTACGCGAGATAGAGCGCGAAGTCAAGCGCCTGATTACCGACTATGAAGCACAGCTCGAACGGCGCGGCGCACAGCTATATAACCTGCTCACCCAGCGCTCGATCCAGAGCGAAGGGGAAGGCGCACTGCTTGAAACGCTGGCCGAGCATACCGCGCAGGGGGTGGCCTTTTATGCGCCCAATGGCGATATACGAATACAGCTAGCCCAGGGACAGGCACAGGTGGCATTGCAAGCGCTGCGCCCCGCCGCATCGGGCGATCACTCGCTGCTCAATCAGCAGATCTGGGTGGAGAGCATTGCTATGACAAGCGGCAGCACCGCTTATTCGGGCGGGTATATTGCGCTG
>JAAUSQ010000190.1 GCA_012033195.1 Chloroflexaceae bacterium | reverse complement strand
GCCGGGGCTTCTTCGGCGGCAGGGGCGTTCTTCGGCGGCTTCTTCAGCCGGGGCTTCTTCAGCGGCAGGGGCAGCCGGTTGGGGGGCAGCACTACCACAGGCTGCCAACAACGCACCGAGCAATACCAGCACCACAAACTGGCTTAGGAAGAGACGTACCCGTGCATTCATTGAATGACTCCTCTCATACAATCCATTGATAATCCTGTTTCGCCATCGGCTCTGCCACATCTGGCGGTGCTGCGGTGCATCTTTCTTGCATTGAAAACGGCGACACTGCCTGCGCTATAGCAACGTGCACCCCCTACCGCTGGCGTGCGGTGTACCAGGGCATCACGAAGCGTTCAGCAATCACGATAATGGTATAAAACGTAATCCCGATGATGGAGGCTACCACAATAGCCGACCACGCCTCGCGGGTGTGGAGAATACCCGCCTCGGACTTGATGTACACGCCGAGTGAGTTGCGCAACCCGCCGAAAAACTCGGCAACCACTGCGCCGATCATGCTAAGGGTCGCGCTGATCTTCAGCGCATTAAACAGATAGGGCAGCGAGGCGGGCAGGCGGAGCTTGAAGAAAATAACGTGCTCTGGCGCAGCATACGAGCGCAGAAGCTGGATTGCATCGGGCGTGGGCGAGGTAAGGCCACGAAACACATTGACCAGCGTTGGAAAGAAGGTCATTACCGCCACCACCGCAATCTTCGAGGCAGGACTGGTACTGCCAAGCCAGATGCCAAACAGCGGCGACAGCGCCACAATCGGCACGGCGTTGGAAGCCACGGAGAACGGCACCAACCCACGCGCCAGCACCCGCCAGCGCACACAGATCGCGGCAACCAGTATGCCAAGCGTGCAGCCGATAACAAAGCCGCTGAGCGCCTGCGAGAAGGTTGTCATCCCGATACGGAACAGAAATGCGGGCTGACTGGCGAACACCTCCCAGATAGCACTCGGCGCGGGCAGCAGGTACAGCGGAATGCCAAAGCCTACCACCATAGCTTCCCACAGCGCAATCACCAGGATAAAGGTCACCATCGGCAGGGCGTAGGTCAGCGCCAGCATGCGGCCTACCCCTGGCTGTATTTGGCGGAGCATACAACTCTCCGTTGACAACTCTACAATAAACTCCTGCCACCGAGTACATTCATCGGTAGCTGTGGTAGCTACCCACACCCGACAGCACGCCCTACGACTCGCGCAAGCTGTCGCGCACCTGCGTAATGAGATGGAAAAACCCCGGCATTTCGCGGGTCTTCTTGTTACGGGGGCGCGGCAGGTCAATCGGGATCACCGTCTCAATCCGTCCGGGGCGCGGCGACATAACCACCACCCTATCCGATAAAAACACTGCTTCAGAGATACTGTGCGTAACAAAAACGACAGTTGTATCGCTTTCACTGCCGCCCCACACCTTGAGCAATTCGGCCTGCAAGCGTTCGCGGGTCATCTCATCGAGCGCCCCGAATGGCTCATCCATCATCAGGATCGACGGCTCAAAAACGAGTGCCCGTGCAATTGCGACGCGCTGCTGCATGCCGCCCGAAAGCTGCCAGGGAAAGGCGTTTTCAAAGTCGCGCAACCCGACCGTTTGCAGCATGGCGCGGGCACGGTCGCGGCGCTCGTTTGCCGGGTGGCCCATCACTTCGAGCGGGAGTTCAACATTCTTGCGTACGGTGCGCCAATCGTACAACACAGGCGATTGAAACACAATGCCATACTCGCGATCAATGCGGGCCTGACGTGGTGTTTTGCCCTTTACGGTAATGCTGCCCTTTGTCACCTGATCAAGGTCGCCAATCAGCCGCATCAGTGTACTCTTGCCACAGCCACTCGGCCCGATCAGCGCGATAAACTCGCCGCGCCCGATAGTCAGGCTTACCTCGTGTAGCGCCGTGACCGGGCCGGCATTGCTTTGATACATTTTGCTCACCTGCTCCACAATCACCGCACTATCGGTGGCAGCGGCGGGAGCAGATGGAGCCAGTGTGGGCGCTTCATATCCAGGTGTTATCATGGGTGTTGTTATACTTCTCGTGCACGTGGGCCAACAATTAGCCGTTCTGCCAGCACCACCAGACCATAAAATACAAGGCCAATCGATCCTGCTACCAGTATCGCCGCAAATAGCACAGGCGGGCGCGAGTTATAGAACTGGGCCGCCTGGATAATTACTACCCCGATACCAAACTGCGACCCGGCAGGCAATTCGGCGACAATCGCCCCGATCACGCTGGCGGTCGCGGCAATCTTCAGCGAGGTGAACAGATACGGCAATGAGGCGGGCAACCGTAGCTTAAAAAAGATCTGCGCCCTATTGGCCGCATACGAATGCATCAGCGCAACCGCTTCGGGCGTGGCGGCACGCAACCCGCGCAACATACCAATGGTTACCGGAAAAAAGGTGAGGTAGGCTGCAACAATAGCCTTTGCTACCCAACCGGGCGCACCGAGTTGCCCCAGACCAACCACCACCATGGGCGCAATCGCCAGGATGGGCACAGTTTGCGAGCCAATCACATAGGGCATCAGGCTGAGTTCGAGCACACGAAGCTGGGTGAAGAGCAGCGCCAGCAGAAAGCCAAGTACGCCACCGAACACAAAGCCACCGAGCGCCACGCCAAAGGTTGCCCAGGCATTTTGCAGCATCCGCACCAGCAGCAGCGGCCCTTCGCCGCCCTGGGTGCGGGTGAAGAGCACGCTGATCACATCCACCACATGCGGCAGGCGGCTATCGGGGATAGCGAGCAACAGCTTGCTGCCTTCCCACAGGGCCAGCAACGCCAGCAGCACACCAAGCACAGGCAGCACCTGTTGCAGCGCCGACCATGCAAGATCGGCTATGCGACTGGTGGGCCGAAGTGCGGGGCGGACTGTGGCCTGTTCAACCGGGAGCACCATATCATCACGCATGGGAGTTTCAACCTTGCGTCCGGGACGCACACAAAAACGATGGTACCGATAGCAACTGACAGCAGCACCCCTTGTTGGGGAACCACTGGCAGCGCAGCACCATCGCTCGACCTGAGAGATTGTTTAACTTGTCTTTTATTTTATGCTGTGCAGTATGTTTGTCCATCAGGCATTCCGTACAAATGGACAGCCGATAGTCTGGCTAAAATGACTAGAGACTGCTGGCCGAGTGCGGTGCGGTCAGTGCGCTGCACCCATAGAAGGGGCACCGTTACAGACCGGAGGCCGGGTCATCCCCACGTATCCTTCGCTCTATCCCATCGCTCAAGCTCTCTATGCGGGCGGGCGGGCCGATGACCTCGCGTTCCAACGTTGGTGTATTAGCCTTGGGAGCCGCCTCAAGCAGCAGCGCAATCCAGTGAGTTTCTGCGCTGCTTTCGAGAATAATCTTGACAAGCAACGTCAGCGGTACCGCGAGCAGCAACCCGACCGGGCCAAGCACCCACCCCCAGAAAATCAGCGAGAGGAATACGACCAACGGCGAGAGTTTGAGTCCTTCCCCCAGGAAGCGTGGCTCGATAAAGCCGCCGAGGATCTGGTTGATAATAAAATAGCCGAGTGCAATCAGCAGGGCAGTATCAACGCCGTGCAGCACCAGACCAAGCGCGATGGCGGGCAATGATGCAACAAACGAGCCGATATTCGGAATATAATTGAGCAGAAAGGCGATGAAGCCCCACAGCAGCGCAAAGTCAATGTTAAAGAGCAAAAGCATAATCATCACGCTGGCCCCTGTCGCCATACTCACCAGCGTTTTGATGACAAGATAGTTGCGGATGCCCTCGCTCAAGACCTGAAACTTTTCGAGCGACATATGGCGATCACCGAGCGCTACCCGCAGCTTTGCCGGAAAGCTGGAGGCTTCGAGCAGAATAAATATCACGGTAAACAGGATAAGGAACGAATTGGTAAACAGCGAACCAAGCCGCGTCAGAATACCGGTCAGGGTCTGCATCATCGGCCCTGGCTCGATCATATCTGCAACCACTACCGACGATGTATCAAAGCCGAAGCTTTCCAGTATCAGCAGAATTTGATCTTCTTCTTCGCGGAGCCGTGAATAATAGAACGGCACCCGTTCGCTCAGTTCGGTTAACGATGAAACAATAATATTGGTGACAACAATGCCCACCACTACTACAATCAGGATCATCAGCGCAAGGGCCAGTACTTTGGGGACCCCCTGCTGCCGGAGCCAGAACATCAGCGACGAGGCCAGCATCGCAAATACTGCCGCCAGTAGTAGCGGAATAATGATGGCTGATGCGGCTCGGAGACCGGCGACAACAATCACAAAAGATGCTGACACCAGTAGAAAACGTGTCGCAGGGGTGAACCCGGCATAATTTCGCATCACATCATCTCCTCAACCTGCGCTGGCGGGTACTGCGTTTGTATTGTTAGTAATTTCATTGTACCAGATATAGTTGTTTTATATGCCAAGCAGATCACGTAAGAGCTGCTTGTGTGCTGTTTACTGGGCAACAATTGTCCAGTTACCATTGGCTCGTACTTGCCATAAACAGGGGCTGCCATTAAAAACACTGACCGCCTCGGTATCAACCATACCATTGGCATCGATAACCTGATTATCGCCCTCGGCACAACGCAGGTACACATCAAAATCGCCCTGCCCATCGTGAGTGAAGCGATACGCCCGTGCGCCGCCGAACGACGGGAACAGGTCGCTCACCTGATCGCCTGTGCCACTGTAATTATCCAGGAACTGGTCAACATAGGGCACTGGTTCAACTATTAGTTCCCACAAGGCATCGGCGGTTATTTCCAGCAGGTACGTCTCGCCGCGCAGCAAGCGCACCCCGTTATATTGTCCAGTTGTGTCGATTAGCACGGTTTCGGCGCTGCCATCGGCGGGGAAGGCCACCACCCGGAAGGGGCCATCACCTGTGTGCAGGATGCGTACCCGGCTGATGGATGCTGGTAACAAAAACTGCTCAATGACCTCATCATCGGTGCCCGCGAATGTTACTGCGCCGCTGCGGGCCGGGTTTACCCCTGGATTGGCAGTTGGTGTGAGCGCAGGCAGTGGCACCGTTGCGATAGGGGCCGCAGTTGAGATTGGCTCTGGCGACGCAGGCGCAGGCGTGACGGGTGGCGGCACGGTGGGCAGAGCCGGTTGCGGCGGTGGCACGGTGGCATCGCGTGAAGCCTGCCAGGTGGCTTCGCCGCGTCCTTTACAGGGGCGGTTGTCGCCGGTGACAATCAGCACCATGCTGCCCTCCGCACCGGATGGGGTGATTTCGCCCACCAGATTGAGCGCCAGTCCGTCCTGCTCCCAGAAGAGCGCAAAGGTCGGGTCGTCCAGGTAGAGCATGCCATCGGGCTGGTTATTGGCAAAAAAGTACACATCGCCAGTGCACCAGTCGGGCGCACCGCCACGCACATACACCCGCACAATCACACTCACAATCGTGCGTCCCTCCACGACCATTGTAAAACGTTCACCGTCGGAGGTCTGCCCGCTATACACGCCATCGTAGACCACGGCGGATGATTGCGCGTAGAGCGGGAGCGTTGCAAGCCCGACCAGTGCGACCAGTAGCCCCACAAGTATGATAAAACGCGGCATTGGGTGCGTTATCCTTTGTTCGCTTCAATACGTATCTATTGGTAAGTGCCCCTATTATAGCGGGTTGCGGTAGCCTGTGCTGCCTAGTAGAGAACAGGGTATTGGTACTATATGCAACGTGGTGTACCGTATCGGTAGCCATGCTACAATCGTATTTATACGGGGGGAATATTTCTGAATCAGGCGCATAGACCAGCGCCATCATAGCATAAGGAGGAGCCAAATGGGATCGTGGGATGAACTGGATGCACGCTATGAACCGGATGGCCTGACACCTGCTCTCGCCTTTGTGGTAGCGATGACCCATATGGCCGGAGCCGATGATGTGTATCTGCGCGAGGAAGAAGGATCGCTGGGCGCGTTTTTGCCCCGCAATGGCCTAGGCACGATGACCTATAATGAACTGTTCGAGCGTGCGCTAGCATACCTGAACCGCACCACAATTGATCAATTCCTGGCCGAAGCGCCGCCACTGCTCAACCAGGAGCAGAAGCTGTGTATCCTGATTAACATGCTTGATGCAGCCCTGGCTGATGGCGATTATGCGCCGCAAGAGAAAGATATTTTTGTCCGTACCCGCGAAGCCTTTGCGATAGCGCCCGATGTGTTGCAGCCGTATATAGACTGCATTCACCTGAAGCACAACCTGGGGCTGTTTCAGCAGTAGGCAGCAGGGGACTGAATTCTCCCGGCGATCTTGCCAAGAATAGCGAGCGAAAGGTCGTGCTGGATATCTCCAGCAGACCCGTGTGCATCCCTACCGGATAGACCGACTAGAAGTCCATCCCGCCACCCGGCATCGGAGCAGCCGGCTTATCTTCGGGAATGTCGGTGATCAGCGCCTCGGTGGTGAGGATCATCGCGGCAATGCTCGCGGCGTTCTGCACGGCACTGCGGGTCACCTTGGCCGGGTCGATGATACCGGTTTCCAGCATATCAACGAACTCGCCCGTCATCACGTTGTAGCCGTAGCTGTTGCTATTCATTTCGACGTGCTTGCGGCGCACGGCATCCACCATCACGGCACCATCCATGCCAGCGTTGCGGGCCAGCATGCGCAGTGGCTCTTCCAGTGCGCGGCGCAGGATCTGCACACCAATGCGCTCGTCTTCGCTGTTGATCGCGATATTGTCTAGGGCATTGACGGCGTTTGATCAGGGCCACGCCACCACCGGGCACAATACCCTCTTCAACGGCGGCGCGGGTTGCGCTCAGCGCGTCCTCAACGCGGTGCTTCTTCTCCTTCAGTTCCGGCTCGGTTGCGGCACCCACCTTGATAACAGCCACACCACCGGCGAGCTTGGCAAGCCGCTCCTGCAGCTTCTCGCGGTCGAAGTCGCTGGTGGTCGCCTCGATCTGGCGGCGGATCTGCTCGATGCGGGCCTTGATCGCGCTCTCATCGCCACGGCCTTCGATGAAGGTGGTGTCGTCCTTGGTCGAGGTGACACGGCGGGCGCGGCCCAAGTCTTCTAGCGTCACACTGTCGAGCTTGCGGCCCACTTCTTCGCTGATGACAGTACCACCGGTCAGGATCGCAATATCCTGTAGCATCGCCTTGCGGCGGTCGCCGAAGCCGGGAGCCTTCACACCAAGCGGGCTGATCGTGCCGCGCAGCTTGTTGACAACCAGCGTTGCCAGTGCTTCGCCATCGATATCCTCGGCGATGATGACAAGATTCTTGGTAAGCTGGAGCACCTTCTCCAGCGTAGGCACAATATCCTGCACGCTGCTGATCTTCTTGTCGGTGATGAGGATAAACGGATCTTCCAGTTCGGCTTCCTGGCGTTCGCTGTTGGTGATGAAGTAGCCCGAGATGTAGCCCCGGTCGATCTGCATACCCTCGGTGTATTCCTTCTCGAACGAAATACCCTTGCTCTCCTCAACCGTGATCACGCCATCCTTGCCAACCCTCTCCATCACTTCGGCAATCAGGTCGCCAATCTCGCTGTCGGCGGCGCTAATGCTGGCAACGTGGGCAATGTCGGCGCGGTCGCGCACGGGCTTGGCCGCATCGCTGATCGCGGCAACCACAACCTCGGTCGCCTTTTCCAGACCACGCTTCAGCATCATCGGGTTCGAGCCAGCCGCAACCACCCGCAGACCTTCGTTGACAATTGCCTGCGCCAGCACCGTGGCGGTGGTGGTGCCATCACCAGCAATGTCGTTGGTCTTGGTGGCGGCTTCCTTGAGCAACTGGGCACCCATGTTCTCGAACGGGTCCTTCAGCTCAATTTCCTTCGCCACCGTCACACCGTCGTGCGTCACCGCGGGCGAACCAAACTTCTTATCAATCGCAACATTGCGCCCACGCGGGCCAAGCGTTGTCTTGACTGCATCGGCAACTGCATCGACACCCCGCTTGAGGGCACGGCGGGCTTCTTCGTTAAAGTACAACTGCTTCGGCATTGGATATGTCTCCTTCTCCAGAGTACAACAGGATTCTTCTGTGTAATGACAATCTTTAGACCTGGATCACGCCCAGGATATCCTTCTCAGCCAGGATCAGATACTCTTCATCATCCATCTTGTATTCGGTACCACTGTACTTGGCAAACAGCACCCGGTCGCCCACCTGCACATTCATCGGAATCAGCTTGCCGCTGTCGTCACGGCGACCATCACCCACGGCCAGCACGGTGCCTTCCTGCGGGCGCTCTTTGGTTGCAGTATCGGGCAGAAACACGCCGCCGCGTGTCTTCTCTTCGCGCTCAGCCGGCTTGATCACCACACGATCACCGAGCGGACGAATGCGGAAATCACCTGTCATAAGAAAGCCTCCTCCTTGTGGTTCCTTGGTAAGTACGTTCTGGTATAGACGGTACGTTACGGTTTCAATAGTTAGCAGACTCACGATGAGAGTGCTAACCGAGAAATATAGTAGCGAAAGGTATACGATTTGTCAAGGGGGAATTTAGCACTCTCAACTTACGAGTGCTAACATACGGTAGCAGGGGTTTACTTGACATTGGCCGTTATTTGCCTATACTAACAGTGATACCCTTCAGTAGAGAGGGAGTTTCGGTGGGGCGCATCATCGCAGTCACGAATCTAAAAGGCGGTATTGGAAAAACAACCACGGTCGTCAATGTCGGTGCTGGTCTAGCACTTAAGGGGGCGCGTGTGCTGCTGGTCGATGTTGACGCACAGGGCAACCTGGCCCCGGCGCTGGGCCTGTCGCCACGCCGCACGATTTACGAGGTGTTGATGGAAGGCACCGACCCGCACCGCTGCATTACTCCGGCCCGCCCCAACCTCGATATTATTGCCGCCAACGATACCCTGCTTGATGCACAGGCCGAACTCTCGCAGCGCCCCGGCTGGATTCGGATGCTGGAAACTGCACTGCGCCCGATCAAAAACGAGTATGATTTTGTCTTCATCGACGCACCCGGCTCGCTCACCGTGATGAGTGCCAGCGCCCTGATGATCAGCACTGATCTGCTGGTGCCGACCACGATTGAGCATCTATCGATCAAGGGGCTGGAACTGCTGTTTAAGCAGGTGATACGGCTGAAAAACAGCACCCGCAGCATCCGAGTGATTGTGCCGACTATGTTTGATGCACGGCTGAAACAGTCCGGGGAGTTGCTCGACAAGTTGCAGCGCACCTACGGCACCCTGATTGTCCCACCGATTCGGGTGAATGTTCGCATCTCGGAGGCCACCGCGCAGGGCCAGACGATTTATGAATATGATCGACGCTCACGCGGGGCGCTCGATTATGCCCGCCTAGTTGATCATCTCAGCGCGATCTGGGGCTTCGCGGCCCCCACCAGGGCCGCCAACGGCACCGCGCCCCTGCCAACCAGCGCACCGCCGCCCGCCGCGCCCTGTTGCTGCACCTGCACGCAACAGGCAGCACCCCTGC
>JAAUSQ010000189.1 GCA_012033195.1 Chloroflexaceae bacterium | reverse complement strand
GCCATCGCCGAGCCGTTCGGCTTCGCAGGGGAGCAGTGGGACACGGACACCGGGCTGGTGTATCTGCGAGCAGGTTACTCCTCGGCGGGTAGCGGCACCTTCCTCAGCCGCGACCCCTTCGCGGGCTACCCCACCATCCCCTACAGCCAGCATCCGTATCAGTATGGAGCAATCCGGCGCGGTGGACGGACCCGAGTGGAGAGGTTGTACCGCTTGTAGCGATTGGATTAGCGGCTATTGTTATTGGCGCATCAGCAGTATGGTTATCCGATCCTCCTTCGGTCTATGCGCCTTCGGTTGAAGATATCGCATCCATTGAAGCCCGCCCATCCCAGAAAAATGCTATCGGCTTGTATCCGAACGATATGGTTGCGATTGAGTTACTCCAAGGTGATGCGAATGATATCTATGGTCTCATTTATGGCAGAAGCATTGCTGGCATGGATCAGAGTCGCATCGAGTCTGCCCTGGGTCTGTCCCTGCCGTTTCTTTCAGCGGGTGCGATTCGCCGCATGTTACTCGGTGCAGAACAGGTATGCGGTCCGATTCAGCGTGGGGTGATGGTTATTGAGGCTGGAGCAATAATGTCAGCAAACGAACGGGCAATAGCTGAGTTGCTCCTCGACGAAGGACGGCATGTCACCGCACTACAACGTTCAAACGTTGATCCTACACCGGATTTTTTAGTTGATGGTATTCGAGTTGAACTCAAAACACTAACAGATTTGACGGCGGAACCATCAAAAGTCATTTCAAACCGCATACGGAATGCAGCAAGTCAGGCAGCGTATATTATTATCGATGCTCGGCAGCAACCCCAAGTAACAGCAGGAGATGCGTATCGTGGTTGGCTACGAGCTATTAACGCAGAAAAAGCGGCCGGCAGGGCAGGCCGCATACAAGAGGTTCGCATTATTGGAGCTAACTTCGATTTCAATGAGGTCTATGATCCTTCAAAGTAGAAAGGCGTACAAGCAATGAAGTTCGAACTGAGACCACAAGAAACAGAATTGCGAGATCGTATCCAGGAAGATCTTGATCACTTTCACGGTGATTTGCCGGAGCGTTACGCACTTGCGTGGGCTGGTTATTTATCCGCCCTTTCAGAGTGGGGTGTTATTGACATATATACATTTAGTAGACTTTATGATATGTTGCCACCGATTGCCGAACCCAATCCTATTGTAACCATTGCACTGGGCCGCACAGATGAAGAAGAGTAACTCATTTTCTCCGGCCCTACTCCCCGGCACGTTCCGCCGCCTCAGGACTGCACGGCTAGCGGTATGTACTACGTGTACTTTATTAAAAAACTCTCATCTTCATTGATAATCTTTTAGTGTTTCTAGTGGTACTATACGAAGGAGTGAACAAGACTTTTACTACACGACTATTCTATTAACCTATAATACTCAACGGAAAACACCTTGAGTGACGTTGCATTGTCTTACCGTCCATATGTACCCCCCTCTCTTTTGCGTTCGCTGGCTACGGCCCCGGTAGCCACAGTCCAACCGTATGCCACAACTATCCCTGCTGCCGTGCTGTTTGTCGATATGTGCGGGTTCACGGCGCTCACCGAAGCGCTGGCGCACCGTGGCTCTGCCGGAGCCGAGGAACTGACGATCCTCCTTGACCGCACCTTCCAGCAGATCATCCCGGTGGTTGAAGCCAATGGAGGTGAAGTTGCGGCATTCTATGGCGATGCGCTCACCATCCTGTTTCCGGCGACCAATCTGGATCACAGTCTGGCCTGTACGGTCCATCGGGCGCATACCGCCGCCCAGCATGTACACACCGCGATCAGTGCCTTGGGTGTCCACGCGACCAGTGTTGGGCCTGTTACCTTTGAAGCCAAGATTAGCATTGGGGTTGGTGATGTTGTGGCACTCGATGTTGGTTGTAGCAGTGTACAACGCTACTGTGTCTTTAGTGGTGATCCCCTGGTGCAGGTCGCCGTTGCCGATCAGCACACCCCCCGTGGAGCAATGAGCTTGAGTCCCCAGGCCGCCACGCTGCTTGAGAGGACGTGTTCCAGGATGGCGCAGCAACGGGCAAACGGTGCAGGGTCGTGCCCATCACCTGATGCTGCCGTGGCGTATCTGCACCACGCAAACAACCATCTCGCCACAGCCCGCCTGCACCCTTATATCCCCACGATAATTCGAGATTGGTTGGAGGTGCAGCTCGAAGCATGGCTCAGCGTGCTGCGTCCGATGACTGCCATCTTTTTGCGGGTGCAGGGCATCGATGTTACACAGCATACCACCGCTGTTGCCGATGTGCAGCAAGTTGTTTCGACAACTCAGCAGCTACTCGCGGTATACGATGGTAGTCTCAATACCGTACTCACCGACGACCAAGGCTTCGTGCTCCTGATACTGTTCGGCGGCCCATCCCAGGGCCACGAAGATGATGCCCAGCGCGCGGTACGCCTTGCTATCGCGTTGCAGCATGCGGTGCGGCTTCAGGTGCCACACGTGCATACCCACATCGGGATTGCGACCGGCTCGGTGTTTGTGGGATCGATTGGGAGCACGCAGCGCCGCACCTATACCGCGCTGGGCGATGCGGTCAACCTGGCAGCACGGCTGATGGGCCGTGCCCCAGATAATACCCTGCTCTGTGATTTTGCGACCTACCGCCAAGCTCACGAAAAGGGCAATATCGCCTTTGATGCCTTCCGCCCGATGCGGCTCAAAGGCAAAACCGGCCTGATCCGTGTCTATCGTCCGCGTAGCACGCAACCCGGCAACGAGGCAGGTGATGCCATGCCCAGGCTCCCAGCACCGGGCATCATTGGGCGAGAGTTGGAGATGCAACGCCTCCAGGTTGCCATCGACCAACTCGCGGAGCGGACTGGCAGCGTACTGCTGATTATCGGCGAGGCGGGTATTGGCAAGTCGCGCCTGGTCTACGAGTTTATCCGGCTGGTGCAGGAACGCAATGTTGTGGGACTCTATGGAACCGGACAGAGCATGGAGCAACATACCCCCTATCGCGCATGGCGGGATATGTTTCTTGCGTTCTTCTTCGCTGGTGACGACCTGCCCACCCTCGCTGGCCGACAGGAACGGGTGCGCCGTGTGGTGGCCGATATCCTGCCCGATGCCCTCGAACGGCTGCCGCTTTTGAATGATGTGCTCAACCTGGGGTTTGCGGAAACCTCCCAGACTGCGATGCTCGATCCACAACTGCGCCAGGAGCAATTGCAAGACCTTCTGATCAGCCTGCTCCAGCGTGAAGCCGCTGCACGTCCGCTGACCGTCATTCTCGAAGATGTCCACTGGCAAGATAGCCTCTCACGTGAACTGACCTACCATCTTGCCCATGCTATCCAGACCCGGACGCTCCCCGTGTTGCTGCTGCTCGTGACGCGGCCATCGCCCCTGGAGAGCGACGAGCACCGTTTCGTTGAACGCATCCGGGCGTTGCCGGACGCATATCTCTGCTCCCTGGAGCGGCTTGGTGATGATGAGATTGCTGCGGTCGCAGCCCGCCGAATCGAAAGCACTGCTAACCTGTTGCCCCCCACGGTACGCGAGCTTGTGTGTGCCAAAGCGGGTGGCAATCCTTTTTTTGCCGAAGAACTGGCCCTGAACCTGGTTGAGCAAGGGTATCTGACTTGCACGGACGACCAGTGGGTATTGTGTCGCCCCCTGCACGAGCTTGAGCGTTTGCTACCAACCACGGTGCAGGGAGTAGTCCAGGCGCGTATTGATCGGCTGACTCCGATGCATCAGTTGCTTTTACGGGTGGCCGCCGTGATTGGTAGCAGCTTTGCGTATGCGACACTGGCCGCCGTAGTGCAGCACGAACTGCATCTCTCAACAGAAACCCTTGACCACTATCTCCACGATCTGGAACAGCATCACCTGGTGACACCGCATGCGGTTGAGATGCAGCGCATCTATACCTTCAAGCATATTATTGTGCAAGAAGTCGTCTATCACACTCTCCTGCGCACCCAGCGGCAAGCGCTCCACCGTACCGTTGCGGCTTGGTACGAAACAACATACATCAACGCAGAGGGGCAGAGCTGGCAATTGATACCCTTCTATGCGCTGCTGGCCTACCACTACCGACAGGCCGAAGATAACGAACGCGAGTTGCACTATAGCTGTCTGGCAGGTGAACAGGCGATGGCCCGTGCCGCACACGACGAAGCGGTCCAGTATCTCAGCCGTGCGCTCGAACTGCTTCCCGTCGCAGACTATACTGCCCGCTATGCAGTGGTGCAGTGCCGCGAGCAAACCTATGATTTGCAGGGCGACCGCGTAGCACAGCTCGCCGACCTGGAGCGCCTGACCGAGATTGCGGCGCTGCTTGGTCCAACCCAACAAGCCGAATGTGCACTGAGCCAGTCGCGTTATCAGCGCGACGTAGCCAACTATGCACAGTCCATCGTCTTTGCACAGCAGGCGATCCAGTGGGCAGCCCAGGCGGACGCGCCCGCGATGATTGCTGCTGGTCATCTCGTCTGGGGGCAGGCGCTCTGGCCCCAGGGTCAGTATCTGCCTGCTGAAATGCGGCTGCATCAGGCCCTGAATCTGGCCTGTGCAACGGGTGCCCGGAAGGTCGAAGCTAATTGTGTGCGTAATCTAGGCATTGTGGCATATTACCGCAGTGATTATCAGGCCGCCGCAGTGTTTCATAAGCAGGCCCAGGTGATCCACCGCGAACTCGGCGATCAGCGCGGCGAAGGACGCACCTTCATCAATTTGTGTGCGGTGTATCGGGAATTGGGCGACTACGTCGCCGCACGCGATTATGGTCTGGAAGGACTCACCATCTTTCAGACTATCGGGGACTCCTCTGGCGAGAGCCAGATCATGACCAACCTGGCAACAGTCCTGCGTGATCTGGGCGATTGGAAAGGCGCACAGCGCTTTTATCAACAAGCGCACCAGATTGCACTGACCATCGATAATCGCCAGACCGAGGGCGAAACGGTAGCGTATCTGGGGTTGATGGCCCATCTCCAGGGCGACGATCAGGCGGCAATCAACTACAGCGAACGCGCTCTTCAGATTGCGGACCAGATTGGTGACCGGGAACAGTATGCTGCCGCCCTCACATGGCGCGGGCATGCGCGGTTGGCCTTGCTGCATCCCACCGAGGCACTGAACGATTACATGCAAGCCATCGCGCTGCGGGAAGCACTGGGCAACCGCACATGCTGAATGATCCACTGGCGGGTCTGGCACGCGCCGCTCAGGCGTTGGGCGACCGCGCACGTGTGCTGCACACGATTGAGCGGCTCGTACCAATGCTTCAGGAAGGCACACTGCACGGAGCCATCGAACCGTTCCGTGTGTTTCTCACCTGCTACGATGTGCTGGCTGCTGCTCGTGATGATAGGGCCAGCACCATTCTGGTGACGGCCTATCGGCTCTTGATGCTACAAGCCAGTCAGATCAGCGATCCGGCCTTGCGCGGTACATTTCTCGAAACAGTGCCCGCCCATTATCGCCTTATCAGGCTTGCCACGTCGTCATAGGACGTTGCGGGTGCGCGTACCTCTGGCCTGAGGTGACCTTCCGCGCCGCCCCGATTGCCAATCGCAGTGGAATAGGTCATCGTGGCATGGCTGACGCCTACTGCCGCAGCGCGTCGAGCTGCGCCTAGATTGCATCAAGCTGCGCCTGCTGTGCGTCGAGTTGCGCTTGCAATGCGGCAATCTCCGCGTCCTTCTGTATTTCGGTCTGCAAGCATGAGGGGGCGTCCGTGCTGATCTTGCACAATCAGTTGCCCACGCCAAGCAAACGCGGGGGTTGACGTACAGTGGGCAACGTGATGCGTAAAATCGACCCGTATCAAGTCTCCGGTATCCGTGAGTGGCAAACCGTCTGGACAGTTAAAGGTGCCGAAGGGGGTGTACGCCAGGTCGTGGCCCACCAGCGGCTGACCCGTCGCGTTCAGGGTCAGGTGCACACTCCCGATGGCATCGGCCACGTACCAGTTGGGGTCGGTTGGCCGTTTTATGAAAGCAACTACTCGCTATCCATCTTCTATTTCGACATCTGCAATAATCATGGTGTCATCGGATATGTCAGCAGGGGTGTTTATTAATGGCAGATGTCCCATCAGTATAGTAAATCTTCTGATATCGGAATTGATATTTATTCGTTCTAAGTCTGCTTGTATCCCTTCCTGCGACATGATTAATGCAAGCATTGAACTTCCACCATCTAAAGTGCCCTCACAACGCCAAATGTCCGTCTCGAATTCAAATCTACGGTCATTGTATGGTCTACACTCAAATGCATGATCCTTGTAGAAGTCAACTACTGAGTCAGGAGACTGTGCGAGTACATACTTCTCACCATATCCAATACAGCAGTTGCCTCTTGTATCTACCCCTTGTGAAGGTGAGCGCGCTACAAACATCGCATCGTCGGGCACGAAGGCATGATCTGGCAGACGCCAAGCACAGCTTGGAAGCAGGAGCATAATGAACGAAAGCACTACAAGATTGAAGGAAAGACGAATTATCATTGTTGACTCCTCACTTAGAGCCTGTTTGGAAATTCCGAAGAAACGTCGGATACGTGCTCGCAGCATACCGCTGAGTGATTTGCATGCGAGGAGTGTATAGTCCGTCAACCGTATCCGAGTGACCTGACCGATGCCGAATGGGAGGTCATCCGCTATGCGTTGCCAGAGCAAACGGGGCCAGGACGCAAACGCCACCTTGACCTGCGGCAGATCGTGAATGCCATCTTTGACGTGACGCGCACTGGCTGTCCATGGCGCTATCTGCCCCATGATGTTCCCAACGGGAATAGTGTACGGTATTACTACGATAAATGGCGCACGGATGGCACATGGGAACAGATCAACACCTATCGGCGCGAAAGCGTGCGTGAGCACACGGCGCAACGTGACCCGGAACCGAGTGCCGCCATCATTGACCGCGAGCGTGCGAAGACCACCGAGATGGGGGGGCATACAGGGCTATGATGCGGGCAAGAAGGTGTGCGGGCGCAAGCGGCACATCGGGGGCGATACCATCGGCTTGCTGCTGCTGGTGGTCGTGCACAGTGCCGCCATTCAGGATCGGGATGGTGCATGCACCGTATTCCAATGGTTGTCGGAGCGCGTCACGCGGCTACCAATCGTCTCCGCCACCAATACCCCATCGCCATTATACCTGTACTGAATAGCCCCCGCCCGCCGCGCTCGTCAGCCGATTGAGTGCATCGTAGCCGTAGGTCGGTGCGCCGGGTGCATAGCCCAGCCGATTGCCCGCCGCATCGTAGTGCCAATCGACCACTTCCTGGGCGCTGTTGTACGTCTGCACCGTGGTGGTGATGCCGTTGACCTGCTGGCTCAACAGGTTGCCCGCGCCATCGTAGCGGAAGCCGTGGGTGTTGCCGGGGCCTTCCACCGACCTCGTCAGGCGGCCCACCTGGTCGTAGGTGTGGGGGTGAGCACGCGGGTGCCGCTGGGGGTGGTGGCCGCCACCTGGATGCGCTATGAGCGGCACAGTGTCAATGTTCTGGGGTTTGTCCAACTGGCGTGTGTCGTCATTTTATTACGACAAGGTTTTGAGACTGGTTCAAAATATTAAATTTAACGAGATAAAATATTTAACGGTTCCAGTACAAGCGTATGGCTGGTGCTGTTTGCTTCATTCATCTGAAGTGTTGTTGGTACTGCATTAAAGTGATGTGTACCATGCAACCATTCGATTAGCCCCATGGTGATCCCCCAGAAAACCCGGCAATCTGGCGAACGGTTTAAACAAAATGGACATTCTGGAAAATGAACAACAAGTTCTGGCTCTGCTTGGTGGATGTCACAATAAATATCAGCTTGCTGTTGCAACGTCTCGAAAAAGGCTATAATGCCCATTTTCGCCAATTCCTGAGACGATTTTACCGTTGTCACTGTAATTCCTGGACTACCGTATTTCCAGATATCCAGATACGACTCGACATGAGACGTCGTTAGTTTCCAAAGACTTCTTCCTTCATCTAAGTGTGTGGATACAGGTGCTCTGCCTAACCACCAAAGCAAGCCTGTATGCCATGAAAGACGTCTTACCAATTCGTCTCGCTTTGGGTGTCGTTCATTTGCCTCTACCATTCCCTCAAAGAGAAGTGCCAATAATGCATAGTCAAGAGGCCGACGCTCACTGAGATGGTATGAGAAGATAGGACGTTCAAAATACGTTTCTAGAGAAGAGAGTATTTGGTATCGCTCTTCCCCGCTTGTAAATGTTCTTCGAGCAGCTGCTCGGTAAAATGCATCGGCATTAGGATTACCAGTGGCTTGTACAAACGCTTTAATGTAGCCTTCCACAAAGAAAACTGGCAATTGATGTCCGTGATATGAAAACATAGCTACCACCTAATCTTTCATCGTGAGTGACTACGGAAAAAATCGTGTATAATAAACGAGTTCGGTGTCTGCTAACGTTTTATCAAACCCATATAGTTCGGCTAAAGTGTATTCTCCTGCCTCCTCTACCGATAAATTATACGACAAGAACCTGTCTTCCCCTGAGTATATAGCCATATGATATGGCATCGTCACAGGCTCGTCTGGAAATGATGCACTTGAGAAGGACGGAGGAGAATATTCCCACAGCGCAATGTCTCCACGTTGAGGGGTACTGGTAGGCTTAAATCCTAGTCGTTGTAGTTCGTCGGACATGTCAATTGGATGCACACTTGCATTACCACCATGTGCTTGCAGTGAGCAATCCCAACAATTGCCTCCTTGTCGTACAGACTCAAGAAATCTTCGGCTAATTTCCTCGTATGGATCACTTGAGGGTCCTATTGGTGATACTTGCGATGGGTTTGCATTGATAATACCATCAATCGCTTCCCCGCTATGCTGAGCATTCTCAACTACCTGACGAGCTGTTTCGGTTCCAGTCCCAGTTCCAGTAGCAATGCGCTGAGCCAGGGGAGAAGCTACGAGTTTGAACAACCCTGCCCCTGCCGCAGTTATGCCAACCCAGGCACCCATAATGTGACCACGAGAGTGCTCCGCTCGAATACGCTCAAACTCGTTTGTACCGCAAAACAGGTCGGCAACCCAGGCACCAGTTGCGCCATCCCTTCAAAGGCGTCCCAGGAATACTCACGACCATCTTGCCAATTTGGTCCTTGTCCAATTTCCCAGAATGGATTACAGCCAGGATCCCCTCCGAATACTAGATATGTGCGCCCACCATAGTTGACAACGCGCTTGTATTCCGGCACACACATCCCGCTCGGGTCCGTATACCGCGCTGGATTGCTATACCCATACTGATACGGATGCTGGCTATAGGGGATGGTGGGGTAGCCCTCAAATGGATCCCTGTCGAGGAAGGTGCCGCTCGCCGGGTCGTACCAGCGTGCCCGCAGATACACCAGCCCCGTGTCGGCGTCCCACTGTTCCCCCGCAAAGCCGAAGAGCGCCGGCTGCGCTCCG
>JAAUSQ010000188.1 GCA_012033195.1 Chloroflexaceae bacterium | reverse complement strand
CGCGTGTGATTGAGGGCAGATGTGCAGCAGGTGACGATGGCAAGCCTGCGGCGGCAACTGGGCTATGTGCTGCAAGATAGCTTTCTCTTTTCGGGCACCATTGCCGACAATATCCGCTATGGGCGGCTCGATGCAACCGATGCCGAAGTGGAAGCGGCGGCACGTACGGTGGGCGCACACGAGTTTATCAGCAGTATGTCGGAAGGCTACCAGACGCGCCTTGGTGAACGGGGCAGCGGCCTGAGCCAGGGGCAGCGCCAGCTTATCGCGTTTGCACGGGCCGTGCTTGCCGACCCGCGCATTCTTATTCTGGACGAGGCAACATCCAGCATCGACCGCCACACCGAGCGTATTATCCAGGAGGCTCTGGCGGTGTTGCTGCACGACCGTACCGCCTTTGTAATTGCTCACCGTCTCTCAACCATTCGGGATGCCGATATTGTAGCAGTGGTGGATGATCACCGGATTGTGGAGCAGGGCACCCACGACGAACTGCTGGCACGCGGCGGCACGTATGCCCGCCTGTACCAGCGCCAGAGCGGGCAGAGGGCGGCCCATATTGCTACAGAGTAGGCAATTCTGCGCTCACCGCATTCGATGCGATAACACGGCTATACCAGCGGGCGCTCTCTTTGGGGATGCGCTGCTGCGTGGTGTAGTCTACCCACACAATGCCAAAGCGCTGGGCATAGCCCTGTTCCCACTCGAAGTTATCGAACAGCGACCAGACAAAGTACCCTGCCAGCGGCACGCCAGCGCTGATGGCCCGGTGCGCTGCCGTAAAATGATCGTAGAGGAAGTGCAACCGCCGCATATCGCGCACAACCCCTTTTTCGTTGGGGCCATCGCTGTAGCTTGCGCCGTTCTCGGTGATGTAGAGCTTGTTAATCTGATAGTCGGTGTGCAGCCGCATTAACAGATTGTACAGCCCCGGTGCGTACACTTCCCAGCCCATATCGGTTTGCTGTGCCGGGTCGGACTCCGGAATGGTGCGCGGCTCGTTCGTGGCTTCGGGCACCCGGTCGCTCCGCAGCACGGCGCGAGAGTAGTAGTTTACTCCTAGAAAATCGGTTGGGGTAGCGATAACGTCGAGGTCGCCCTGCTGCACAAATGGCATACCCTCGGCGGGCAGGTAGCCGTCCTGCTGATAGTCGGCGATCATATCGGCAGGATAGCCGCGCCCATACAGCGGGTCGAGGAACCAGCGGTTCATATAACCATCAAAATGGCGTGCTGCGTCTGCATCATATTGACTCGGTGAGGCGGGATCGGTGGGCGAAAGGTTCACCGTAATACCTACCTCGGCACCGGGGCTGTTCTGGCGTAGCACGGGCACGGCCCACCCGTGCGCGAGCAGCAGGTGGTGGCTGGCGACGAGGGCCGCCGCCATGTCGGTGATGCCGGGGGCTTTGCTGCCTTTTTCGTAGCCGAGGAAAGCCATCACCCACGGCTCGTTGTGCGTAATCCAGTGCTTCACCCGGTCGCCAAGCTCACGGCTCACCAGGTCGGCGTACTCCACAAAAATCTCGGCAACACTTCGCGCAGGCCAGCCACCCGCATCTTCGAGCGTCTGCGGCAAGTCCCAATGATAAAGCGTGACAACGGGGGTGATGCCAGCTTCGAGCAGCGCATCAACCAGCCGTTTATAAAAATCGAGGCCCGCCTGATTGACCTGCCCACAACCCTCCGGCAGGATGCGCGGCCACGCAATCGAGAAGCGGTAGGCCTGCAAGCCAAGTTCCTGCATTAGGGCGACGTCCTCGCGCCAGCGGTGGTAATGGTCGCAGGCAACATCGCCCGTGCTGCCATCTTCAATCTTGCCGGGGGTATGACTGAACCGATCCCAAATCGACTCGCCGCGTCCGTCGGCATTCCAACCGCCTTCTATCTGATAGGAAGAGGTGGCGGCTCCCCACACAAATGAACGGGGGAAGGTACGCTGTGTCATAGGTTTGTGCTTTCTTTCAGGAAGATTGTTACAAGGTATGATACCAGAAGTACGGTCTTCCCCCCTTACTCCCGGCCCCTGCTCCCCTTGCAAAGCGAGGCGGACCGTCCGCGCAGGCGGCCCTGCGCGGTGGGGTGTTCTCCTTCGCTCCGGACGTCAGGGGGTCAGCACCACTTTGATACAGCCGCCTGCACGCTGTGCAAAAAGCTGGTACAGGTCGGGGGCCTGGTCGAGCGTGGCACGGTGCGAGATAATAAAGGCCGGGTTGATGTCGCCCTGCTCAATATGGTTGAGCAACGGCTGTAAGTAGCGGTGAACGTGCGTCTGCCCCATCTTGAAGGTCAGCCCCTTACCAAAGGCCGCACCCATGTTGAGCTTATCGACGACGCCACCATACACGCCCGGCAGCGAGACTACACCACCCTTACGACAGGCTTGAATAGCTTCGCGCAGCACGTGGGGGCGGTCGGTGGCGAGCATCACAGCTTGCTTGGCATAGTCGTACAGTGCATCAATTGAGGAGCCGTGTGCTTCTAGGCCAACCGCATCGATGCAGGCATCTGGCCCGCGTCCGCCGGTGAGTTCTTTCAGCGCATCCAGCACCGACACCGCGTTATAGTCGAGGGCAATTGCATGACACTCATCGCGTGCCATCTGCAAGCGTTCGGGTACGGTATCAATCGCAATGACTTGCTCTGCCCCCAGTAGATAAGCGCTCTTGATGGTGAGCAACCCGACCGGGCCACAGCCCCACACCGCTACAATATCACCCCGCTTGATGTGGCAGTTTTCGGCTGCCATGTATGCGGTGGGGAAGATATCGGTCAGGAAAAGCACCTGATCATCGCTGAGGTGTTCGGGCACTTTGTACGGCCCAACATCGGCAAACGGCACCCGCACATATTCGGCCTGTCCGCCGGCGTAGCCGCCGAGCATGTGTGAATACCCGAACAGGCCCGACGGTGAATACCCATACAACTGTTCGGCAACCCATGCATTCGGGTTGGAGTTGTCGCACAATGACCACATTGTGTGCTCGCAGAAGAAGCAGCGCCCGCACGTAAAGGATACGGGCATCGGAGGTGAATGTTGCAAGCTGTTGCGCACCGTTGATCATTGCTGCTCAGGAATGAATGCGAGGCTTCGCACATCGAAAAAGAGTGTCTGCCCATCCTGCGTTTCGAGCGTCAAAACGCCCGCAGTATACGCGGTAATCGTAAGCGCTCCCCCTTGAACAGGTGCATCGAACAGACCACCAGGCAGTGGGTCAGTCAGTATACCGCCTTCCCAGGACTGCCAGCGTAGGACGTAGATAAATCCCTGGTCTCCGTTTTGGGTATACGCACCAGCATACGCACTAGCCCACATATCATCTACTGCATCTTGCCAGGCAGATTGGATGAAGCCTACCGAACCAGGCAGGGAGACGTGAAATCATCAAGGATGCCTCGCGGAAGCGGTGCCATTGTTGGCACAGGAAGAGGGGTCTGGTTCAGCGAGAGCGCAGATTCGCCTGGAGTATCGGTCTGAACCGCTGATAGCGTTGCTTGCGCAGCACCTATACTCGTCATATCAGCCTGTATGATAGCGATCTCACGCTCATAGACTTCTCGTGTGTCAGCGGGAAGATGAGGATCAGTCAGGGCTGCTTCCGCAGTGGCTCGATGCTCATTTCTCCAGGACAAAGGATGCATATCAGCAGTTTCACGTACCATAGGTGTCACGGACACCTCATGCTGATCCTCGGAAGCCGCTGAAGATGTTTGCGCACGCTGAATGCCAGATACCACTGCCACTGTTCCCATAAGCATCACAAGTACCAGCAAGAAGAGCAGGACTCCTGGATTGAGTTTACTCCTATACATTGCTATCTCCTCAGTATAATCAAAAGTCGCGTCCTGTTCGTGGCTCACGAATATCGGTTCGATACGGTATCACAGATTGCTCTGTTTCAGGGAAGTCGTTGAGTTCATTATACATCTCCAGCCACCCTTGACGTGACGTGTTATCGGTACCTGCTTGAGCACATGCATCATCCCCTGTTGCAGCTAAATCGTCGCACCTTTGGCGTTGCGTAAGTGTTCCGAGAACCAAAAGTGTAGGCGTTCGATTGTTGTTCGCGGCATCTAACTTAAGAAGAGTCCACTGCTCCGCATTTGAACTGATGCCCGGATTATCATCCGGATCTCGATTATAGATCTGTGGTATGGGAAACGTATTGCCCACACCTCGTGATATATACCACACCTGTTCACTTGTCCATACCCAATCTACTTCCCAAGGTACGTTATCACCACCCGGTTCACAATTCCCACCAGCGGGATCACCTCCTACTGGAGGACACCCGGCTGCATCACCAAAGTTGTAGAGAAATCGACCAGAGCGTTCTTGAGTGACCTGGCGGTATCCATTCACCCAGGCTATTGTTGTGCTGGGGCGACTCCAGACCAATTCCATATCACTGCCACCTGTTACCTCTATCTGTTCATTCAAATTATGGGTTTCTAGCCAGTCTTGCAGATCTTCCACCATGTTCGCCCACTGGCGGCCATGTTCATCGGTTACAAAACCTTCATCATTAGGATCTAGATTAGAAGTACCAGCAATAATGGTGATAAAGGAATTGTCATCCCCAACCCCATCACCATCAACGCCATCAGTATAGCCGATAGCAAACCGCTGCACTACATCTTTAATAGCATCCAAGCTGGCATAAACATCCGTAAAGGGCAACACGGTACCTAACTCTTCAGAGCCATCCGGTTGTATTATTTTCTCAGGTGCCCCAAACGCAAGGATAACAATACTCCTCTGAACACCAGGTGTTCGTAAATCTGCCTCGCCTTTCACACGTCCCATAGATTCAAAGTCGAATCCTAATCATGATATGTAGAAAGAAACAGAAGTGATTGCCGGGATTGGAGGGTTGGGTGGCGAGGGTGGTAGTGGAGCATTTCTCAGGCCCCGCGCAACAAAGGGCAGATATACGCGATTATCAACCGATAGTTTCGGGTCGTTGCGCGAGTCGTGCATTGCCTCATCCACCGGGGTGCCTGTTGGCGTATGAGTAGCAGTGGGAATAGGTGAAGTATGTTCGGCTGCTGTGCCAGTCACTATGACTTGCGCCGTGATGAATCCCCCTCCCAGTGAACCCCAGAGAACCAGGACATATACCCAACGGAATGATCGCGGCATGGCAAGACCTTTCGCTCGCTTCAAGCAGGATATGGGTACGATAGACGGAAACGTCGTTCGGCACAGGGCGTATGTTCGCATTGGCGTGCTGCTGTGGACGCCCGCCAGTACCTCCCCATTATAACCGCATGATGGATGATATGGTGCAACTCGACAGTCGAGACATATGTGCAGGCAGCATGCCTGCTGCACCTGTTCTTGCAGTTGTTGTAGGGTTTGCACCGATCCCTCCTCCTGAATATTACGCTGTTTGTGTTATCTATGCCGTTCAATCGTAGCGCAGAATGTATGGCGTTGATATGGCCCATAAGGAGCTTTTTGGGTGCAAAGAGAGGGGATGATGGCCGGGACAGGCAAGGCATCAAACAATCGCCCCCTCTCCGCAACGGAAAGGGGGCCAGGAGGTCAGGGTGTCGCGCCGCCGTGCAGCGCCTTACGAAGGATGATACATCAATACGGGGGTGGTAGTCTGGCACACCACACTGAAGGCCACGCTGCCCAGTGCCAGCCGGGGCACCCCGCCGCGCCCGTGAGTTGCCATCACAATGACGTCACATACCTGTATGCCCGCTTCATACACTATTATATCGGCGGGCTTGCCCACTGCAACGTGGGTATGCACCCCGATGCCCTGTTCGTGTACTTCGTCGGCAAAGGTAGCCAGTGTATACTCGGCCCGGCGGTAGCTCTCTTCGCTTGCGCCCTCCCAGGGCGTTTCATCGGGCAAAATGTCGCTTTGCAATTCGATGGGTACCCGCGACATTGCCAGTGCCGGACGTAGTTCGAATTCGGGCGCTACCACACGCAGCAAGTGAATTTCGGCATGGTTCTGCTGCGCTAGCATCATCGCCAACGGCAGCGCTTCGGAGGCCAGTTCCGACCCATCCAGCGGCACCAGAATGCGCCGGATGGCGGGAGGTTCGGCGAGCGGTGGCGCGGCACTGACCCGCACCGCAAACACGGGCACTGTTGTGTGCTGCACAACCTTATCGGTAATGCTGCCGAGCATCCAGCGCCACAGCCCGCTGTAGCCGTGGGTTGCCATAGCTATCAGGGTGGCCCTGCGATTGACGGCAACTTCGGTAATATGCTCAACCGGGTCGCCAAAATGGACATCAGTTGTGACTGTTAGCCCCTCCTGTCGCATCGGGTCGGCAAGCCATTCAAGGTACGACTCGGCGCGGCGGCGTGCTTCGGCAAAGCAGGCGGCGTTGCGTTCCCAAGTATCCGCAACATAGCTCCCGCCGATAAAGTAGCCTTGTGTGGCGATGCTCTCTGCTTCAACTGTAGAAAGGTCGGTAACAACATTGATAAGGTGGACGCTGGCGTTGCTCGTTTTTGCCAGTGTATAGATATACGGCAGGACATACTCGGCGAGGGCCGAGCCATCAAGAGGAACCAGGATCGTATTCACAGCAACCTCCTTGTTGCATCAAAAAACATCGAGTGCATTTTCTGCATTTCGGTCTTATCATAGCACCGTGCAGGTAAAATGTCATCCGGAAAGGTACGTATTATTGTGTGAAAAAAAGTACATATTGGTATATAAAAAAAGCATGGTCGTATAATAGTCCAGCGTACATGTGGAGCAGGCGCTCTGACAGTGGTATGATAACAGCAAGGAGGCTATCCAATGACACACGATGCAAGTGCTTTCCCCACGCTGGCGGGGCATCAGTACATGAATTTGATTACGTTTCGAAAGACGGGTGTGCCTGTTGCGACACCTGTCTGGTTTGCGGAATATCGGGGCCATCTGTATGTCGTCAGCCAGAGCACAACGGGCAAGGTCAAGCGTATACGTAACAACGCACGGGTACAGGTTGAACCATCCGACGCGCAGGGTACATCGTTAGGGCCAGCAGTACCTGCCTATGCAGAGCTTCTGCCACGCGACGCGGATGCAGTAGCCAATGTTGCATTGCAGCGCAAGTATGGCATTCTGTACGGACTTTTTGCGGCGTTGTGGTATTGCCAGGGCAATATGGCAAATATCATCTACCTGGCAATCCGACCGGCGAACTATGTGCCCGCCACAGGTACAGACGAATGAACGGCGCGGGAACGGATTGGCTCACCGGCTGGAAACAGCGTGTACGCAGCCTGAAGCAAGATATACACGCGCTGGCGCTGGCACTGCGCGATCCCCGCACACCTCTGGTGGCGCGGTTGGTGCTGCTCATCGTGGTCGGTTATGCGCTTAGCCCGATTGACCTGATACCGGATGTTATTCCGGTGCTGGGCTACCTGGATGACCTGATCTTACTGCCACTTGGTCTGGCACTGGCGATCCGGCTTATCCCTGCCGCCATTCTCGACGATTGCCGTGCACAGGCGCGGATGGCTGCGCCGCCTTCCGTGAATGGGTGGGCCATGCTGGTGATCGTCGCAATATGGATTGTGGCGGCAGTGGGGATGATCCAGTTGTTGCGCTCTTTTTTTGTCTAGCCGGTGGTCAGCAAAAGTGACAGCAACAATAGATGCTATAATTAGTTCAATAATATATACTACTCTGTTTTGATTTGTAATTGTATTTGTGCCGCAAGGTATTTGATCTGAAGGGGAAGGAACACCGATGAATACCCGTTCGCCAGGAGTGCTGTGGGTGGTGGTTGCCGTTGTGGTGGTGTTGCTGCTTTCGGGTGCCCGATTTGAGGCAAGCCCCCAAACGACATTGCAGCAGCCCTATCCGGAGCCGACACTGCCGCCGCGCCCAACTGTAGAGTCACCGACCGATGTGCCAACCACTCCGCCCACCGATGTTCCGACCGGCGTTCCGACCACTGGGCCAACTACCGTGCCGACTGCGCCGACTGCGGTAGCAACCGTAACGTCTCGACCTGCTGCTCCACGTCGTGACGATGATGATGATAGCGGGTCGCGACTGATTGACCTGCAACTGGTGCAGACCGCATCACAGACTGACATTGCACCGGGGGATGTGCTGGTGCTGGAACTGATCGCAACCCATGCCGAAGGCAACCGCAATGCTGAAGATGTGCTGATTTTTGTGGAACTGCCCGACTTCCTCACCCTGCAATATGCCGAAACAAGCTGGGGTACGCTCACCCAGGATGGGCAGTTTGTATTTGTGACCATTCCGTTCTTGCTGCCCGATGACGAGGTGCGGATGATAGTGGTTGCCGAGGCAAACAATTTACCTGCGCCTGATTTTATGCACATTATTGGCTCAATTAACAGCAGCACCCGCGATAGCGACCCGACTAATAATCTGTCACCTGTACCGATCTTTTCGCGCTAATAGAGGTGGCGCACCAGAACAAGGAAGCCCGAATGCTTGAGTTCTACCGCACCCGCGACTGTGAAGCGTGCGCCGAAATACGGCAGATACTGGCAGATATGGTGGTATCACATCGATTGATAACGGTAGAGGCAGGCCAACCTGTACTTGGCCTGCCCGCCGGAACAGTGCCGCCCGTGCTGAAGGATGCTGATCGGGTGGTGGTGGGAGGACCAGCAATTGCCGCCTACCTCTCTGATCTGGCGGCACTGGTTAACGAGTGGCGTTATACATCAAACTGTAGCTGCTCGCTGTTCATCGATGACGAATGACAGGGCGCGGTGGGGAACCAATTTCTACAGGGGCCTTGACAATCTGGCGGGATACTGCTACTCTTACACACTGTACTGTGTCTTGTCGGGGCGTAGCGCAGTCTGGTAGCGCACCGCGTTTGGGACGCGGGGGTCGTGGGTTCAAGTCCCTCCGCCCCGACCAATCCGCTTCAACTTCACCTGTTCCGTTGCCGATATTCTGATACACCGCCGTTTTGGGTCATCCTGAAGAGGAATATGGTGTGAGGCAAAATCGAGTGTGGAGACTGCCGTCGTAAGAACGTTGTGATGCCAGTACACAACATACTGTTGCAGATATTCTGATACACCAGCCAGCAAGATACAGAAGTGTTGCAGTAATTCAGATACACCACGTCGCCACCAGCACCCCGTCGCCGTTGGAGCGGTGCGTGCTGGCCCCGCCCCCACGCTGCCCGCAGGCAGCCTGCCGTCTATCCCAACCAATAACCTTTCAAGCGTATATCTGCCGCTCATCCTTCGGTAAGGTGTTCAGCGCGGAGGATGTGCCCGGAGAGGCACAGAACACCTGCGCCCGATCCACACTGGATCGGGCGCACTTTTTTTATACTTTATGATCTTCCTTCGTATCTCCTCATATGCTTTTTCTATTTGACAAAGAGAATATATTAGTATATGCTCATGCTGCCTGTTATAGATTGCGTTGTAAGTATGATGTTCTCACTGAAGGAGACGCCCATGTCCAGGATGATTCGCCTGCTGTTGACAGGTGCCGCTGCTGCGCTATTCGGCGCACTGCTCGCGGCGTGTGGCGGTACGACTGCGCCGCCTGCTGCG